>JANWHR010000142.1 GCA_025450355.1 Micropepsaceae bacterium | reverse complement strand
CATGCCGTTGTTCAGCGAGGTGAAGGAGCCCTATGCCGGCGTGATGGTGAAGCGCGACGTCGCGTATGGCCCCGATCCCCTCAACAGGCTGGACGTCTTTACTCCACAGGCGCCGGCGTCCGGCGGCGGCAGAATGGTGGTGATTTATGCCCATGGCGGCCGGTTCCAGACCGGCGACAAACACCAGCGCGGCACTATCTTCTATGACAATCTCATGCTGTTCCTGAATCAGCACGGCATGGTTGGCGTGAACATGGATTACCGGCTCGCACCGAAAAATCACTGGCCCGACGCGCAAATGGATATGGCCTCGGTCGTGCGCTGGGTGAAGGCGAATATCCGCGACTATGGTGGTGATCCCAATCGCATCGTGCTGTGGGGTCAATCTGCGGGCGCGGGTTTGATCGCCGGCTACCTTTCCCATCCCGAGTTCCACACCACCGGCGGACCCGCCGTCAAGGCCGCGATCATGCTGTCCGGCTCCTACGACAACGGCCAGGGATCACCCTATTTTGGCAACGATCCACAGGAGCTTCGGGAACGTTCGTCCGTGCAAGGAATGACCAGGGTCGGTATTCCACTGTTCATTTCGCACACGGAAGTTGATCTGCCGAATGCCATCAGGCAGGCCGATAAGCTGAAGAGCGCTCTGTGCGATGCGGGCCGCTGCCCGGTTTACGCCGTATTCAAAGATCACAGCCACATGTCACAGGTGTTTTCGGTCGGCACTCCGGATGTCTCCGTTTCCGGCCCCATCCTGCAATTCCTCACTTCGGTGCAATAGCGGCGGAGTGGCATCAAAATTGACGCGCGCGCGCCTGGCCGGTGGCGCAAACTCCTTTTATTCCGCGGCGGCGGCGGTGCGGCGGCGTTTGCCCAGTTGCAGCGCCCGCAGCCCGCCGATATCGAGAATCTGGATGGTTTCGGCGTCGATGCGCTTTACCAATCCGTCACGCTCGAGTTTTGCGATCGCCCGCACCGCGGTCTCGCGTGCGATGCCAAGATAATCCGCAAGATCGAAACGGTTGATCGGCAGACGCAAACGGCCGTCGCGCTCGTCGTAGAATTCTGGAAGGCGCAAAAAATCCAGCAGCAGGAACGCGAGCCGCTGATTTGTGCTCTGCTGCCCAAGGATCATGATCTGCCGCTGCGCCTGGCGCAGGTCATAGGCCACCCGGATCAGCATGTTGAGCTGGAGTTGCGGCTCGTCCAGCCTGATCCGGCAGAGCTGGTGCCACGGGAACCGGTACAGCCGGACGGCGGACACGGTTTCGGCGGTGTTGACGTAGCTGCCGCCATCGGGAATTCCGAACAGGTCGCCCGAGACCATGAAGGCGAGAATCTGACGCTGGCCGTTTTCGGCGTGGCGGCTGATCCGCACCACGCCCTCGTCGATCGCATAGACGAAATGGGCATCCTCACCTTCGGAAAAGATCGTCAGCCCGCCGCGACGGTACTCCAGAACCGTGGCAATCTCGCGCAGCCGGTCCTGTTCCTTGGGCGAGAGCAGGTTCTCGATTTGCGACGGACGGTCCGTGACACGGTCGAAAGTCCGTGCACGGATTTCCGGGGCCGTCCTCGCCAGCCGCTGTCTTCTCACCGGGTTCATCGCTAACCTCAATACTCGCGGCACGCCGCCCTCCGCCAGAAAAAATAATTTACCGTCCTGTGACTATGGTCACAGCGTGGCATGACCGGACAATCTATTGTGTTGCGCGTTCGGGCAGCGGTTGCAGAACAGAAGCGCCTCCCCGGCATCTGCTTCATCGGCGGCAACCGCTCCCGGACGGTACCCGGTTTTTCGGGGCGGAGACTACGAGCGCAAGCCGTTCGACCACAAATGAACCACATCACAAGCAGCAGGGGCAATTGAAATGCGCACACAAGGGATTCTGTCCAAATCAGTGATTTGTCTGGCGGTCGTTCTGGTTGCCGCCTGCGCTTCAAAGCCGAAGCCGCCTGCCGTGATGGCCGCCGCCGCCCCGGTCACACCTGCGACACCACCCCCTGCCCCGCCACCACAGCGATTCGCCCAGGCGCCAGCAACCTTGCCGCCGCGGCCCGCAATCATCCCGGGCAGCCTGAAGGACTTTCAGGTCAATGTCGGCGATACGGTCTATTTCACGTTCGATGCGTCGAATCTCGATGACGCCGCGCGCGGCGTCCTGCAGAAACAGGCGGCATGGCTGAACAGATACCGGAGTGTCACGGTGCAGGTGCAGGGCAATTGTGACGAACGCGGCACCCGCGAATACAATCTTGCGCTTGGCGCCCGCCGCGCAGCCTCGGTTCGTGAATATCTGGTCAGCCTCGGCGTTGCACCCGCACGCGTGGACACCATCTCATACGGGAAAGAACGCCCCGTCTGCGCGGAGTCCACGGAATCCTGCTGGGCGCAGAACCGCCGCTCTGTGTCCGCGATTTCCGGCGAGGCTGCGCCCAACGTTGCGATGCGCTGACGGAATCGCGGGCGTTACCTCAAATAGTAAGTCGCGTCAGCGCCGTTGCCCTCGGCCCTGACGCGACCATCCTCAACCAGCTTGTTCAAATGTGCGAGGACGTTGAGCGACGCAGCGCGGATCAGCCGCGGATCAAGCCCCGGATAGATCCGCCTCGCAATTTCCGGAATTTGCCTGTGTTCCGATTGCAGTGCGGCAATCACTTCCGCTTCGCGCCCCAAACGGTGCCGAAGCAGCGCTGAAACGAATGATTTCGGATTGCGAATCGCTCCGCCATGCGTAGGCCAATAAATCGTGTCGCCGCGCCGCAAGAGCTTTTCAAGACTTTGCATATAGGCCGCCATGTCACCATCCGGTGGCGCCACCACCGTCGTTGACCAGCCCATGACGTGATCGCCGCTGAACAGGGCATCTTCCTCTTTCAGCGCATAGCAGAGGTGGTTCGAGGTGTGCCCCGGCGTATGGATGGCTTGCAGCGTAAATCCTTCGCCCTCGATCATATCGCCGTCGCGCAATTGGATATCCGGGACAAACTCGCGGTCGGCGCCCTCTTCAAACATTGTGCCGCTGACTTCGCCGTGCGGACCAAAGCCGCAGACTGGTGCGGCGGTCCATTCGCGGACGTGCTTTGCCGCGGGGGAATGATCGCGATGGGTGTGCGTGACCAGAATGTGGCTGACCGGAATCCCGGCAAGTCCCCGCCGCAGCGATTGCAAATGGTCCGGATCGTCAGGACCCGGATCGATCACGGCAACTTTATGGCGCCCGACAATGGCCACGGATGTGCCTTTGAAGGTGAACGGACCGGGATTGGAGGCGAGCATCCGGCGGACCAACGGGCTGACTTCCAGCCATTTTTCATAAGGGGCGTCAAATTCGCGGTCGAAACACAGTTCGGGCCCCGCTTCCCTTGGCGCGCTCATTGTTGCTGCCGCGGACTTAAGCGCAACGCCCCCGCGCCGGAAGCGTTTTCCATCTGAGAGACCCAAGACGGGAGACCGCCAATGTTAGGATGGGCGATAACGTTTTTGATCCTTGGTATCATCGCCGCGATTTTCGGGTTCTGGGGAATCGCCGGCGCTGCGATCGGGATCGCGAAGATTCTCTTCTTCGTATTCCTGGCACTGTTCGTGATCATGCTGCTGTTCAGCTTTGGCCGCGGGCGGGGACCGGTGCCCTGACGGACTGCGCGTGAACCGCGCTCGTAAAAGCCGCCGTCCTGTGAAATGCAGGGCGGCGGTTTTTTATCGCGTGTCCGCGAACTCTTTATCCGGAACCTGCTCCGGCCGCTCAAGTTATCCCTCCGGGAGGGCGCAAGGAGGTCGAACCCATGCGCCGGGGACTTGCAGCTGCTTCTGTTGCCGCTATTGCGGGCGTCATCTGGACCACCAGCCCAGCTTTCGCTGAAGCATATCGGCTCGACTATTCAGTCAATCACTCCAAATACGGGAATATCGGCACCTACACAAATGTCGTCGATACCGAAGGCCCGGTCACAACGGTGACGACGCATCTCAACGACCGGGTCAACTTTCTCGGGAGCAGCGCCTATCACCAGACCGCCGACCGGGACGAAACCTGGGACGGCGGGCGATTGGTGTACCTGCACTCCGTGACAGACACCAAGGGTAAGCCGGTGGAGGTAACGGGCATCGCGCAAGGCGATCATTTCATGGTCACGACGCCAAACGGAGTCCAGCAGGCCCCCGCCGACGTCAGAGTGTCAAATCCCTGGTCGCCCACCGTGATCAACGGCAACACGATCCTGACGCCGGACGACGGCACGATCAGCAACATGCAGATCAGTGGCCCACAATCCACCATGATCCAGGCCGCAAATTCGAACGAGCCGGCAAAGCAATACGACATCGACTTGCCGGCCCTGAACGAAAAATATCAGGTGTGGTTCGACAGTTCCGGCACGCCCGTCAAGTTCGACAAAATCGACAAAAGCGGCACAGTGACTTTCACGCTGCAGTCGAAGACACCGGTGCGCCCGCTTGTCGCCAGCGCCCAGGCGCCAGTGGCGACCACCCCGTAGCGCCCGGTCAAACCATTCAGCGCAGATTGGATGGCCGGGCGCTCGCCCGGCCATTTTTTCTAAACCCGCTTCAATGGCCGGTGCGGGCCATCCGGGAGTTCGGCGCGAATGACATCGCCGGGGCGAACTTCGCCGCCCTCGAGCACAATGCCCATGATGCCGCTCTTGATTGTGAGATTGCCGCCGGAATCGCGCTGGAGAAGCGCGCTCATCAGACCCGGACGAAATGCATCGATCTGCCGGCAGGGATTGCGCAGGCCAGTCACTTCGACAATCGCATTGGGCCCGAGACGAAGTTTTGTTCCGGTGGGCAGATCGAGCAGGGCGAGTCCGCGCGTCGTGACATTCTCGCCAATGGCGCCCGGATAGAGTTCGTAGCCCGCGCCCGTCAGCTCATCGAACAATTCCGAGTGGATGAGATGAACCTGCCGCAGATTCGGCCGTGAAGGATCTTCGCGCACACGGACGCGGTGCTGGACGGTCGCCCCCAAATGGGCATCGTCGCGCACCCCCAACCCCGTGATCAGTTCTATGACCGGCTGGCTGATTTTGCTGAATTTGTGCTCGCCGTCGCGACTGACTGCGATGATCTCCCCCTGCATGATTGCGTCCATCACTTCCCGGGAACGGCCCTCCCTGCGGGTTCTACCGCACGGACTTCTCGACGCGCAATCCCTTGCTGAAATTGACCACCGCCCGATAGGCGTCTTCAAGGTCGCGTTCCATGCGCTCGCGATACCACGCAAGCTGGGCGCCGCAGCCGCTGCAGGTCAGCCGCGTATTCTCAAGCAGCCAACGGATGGGCTTACAGGTTAGCGCGCCGCAATCGGGACACCAGACCGGCCATTCATCGCTATCGCCGAACATGCTCCCACCCGATACGAGCCCATGGCGCAACGGTGAATCTACCCCTGAATCACCGAAAGTGCGAAACGGGCAGCACTGCGCTAAGTTCAGGCTGCCCTTTTGGAGATTTCATCATGAAGCGCGGCTCCCTCACTTCCTATGCGGTCGTTTCCCTGGTGACTGCCCTGGTCTCGATCCCCGTCAGCAACTGGATTGCGTCCGGGGTTTCCGTTGCGCGTGCGGCGGATAACGGCGGCGGGAATCGCACTCTGATGACCCAACCGCTGGCGGACATTCCGGGACGGGAAGTCCGGATCACGGAACTTGACCGCGATCCGCTGGCCGCGAGCGCCCCGCACCGCCATCCCGGCAACCACACTTTCGGTTATATCGCGGAAGGGACCTATGAATTCGGCATCAATGGCCAGCCACCGAAAATCCTGCACGCGGGCGATGTGTTCTACGAGCCACCCGGAGCGCTACATTCCACCTCGCGCAATGCCAGTCCGAACAGCAAACTGAAAATCATCGTGTTCATGGTGGCCAATCAGGGCAAACCCAGCACGGTCCCTGAACCGGCAAAATAGATTTAACGCCTGGTGCGGCGGTAGCGCGCGGACGGGGGGCAGCCGGGCTCCGCTACGCGACCGCCGGTATGGCCAGGGTCCGTTCGTGCCAGGCGTCTGCGCGAGGCAAGGTCAAAACCGCCTGCAGTCCCCGCAATGGTGATTCGTTCAGACGAATGTCACCGCCGTAAAGGCCAGCCAGATCGCGGACGATGGGAAGACCCAGTCCCGACCCCGGCACGCGTTCGTCCAGCCGTTCGCCGATCCGGAAGACGACCTCCCGCGCTTCCGCAGGAAGACCTGGGCCGTCATCATCCACGGCGATCACGATCTGCCCGGATTTGCCGTCGGCGCGGGCACTGATGAGCACACGCCCCGCGCACCATTTGCATGCGTTGTCGATCAGGTTCGCAAGCATTTCACCGAGGTCGGAAGGATCGCATTGCGCGGCGCAATCGGCGGCGATCTGAATTTCGATCGACAGGTTTTTGGCCGCATAAAGCCGCTTCATCGCACTGACGATATTGCGTACGGCCGGCAGCACCAGCGCATTCACACCGGGTACCGAACGTGAAGCCGCGGCGCGCGTCCGTGCCATTTGATAATCGATGTGCCGCTGCATGCGCTGGCATTGTTGCAGAATGACTTGCGCCGCTTCGCCCTGGCCGAGGTTTTCGAGCCTGTAGGCCTCGTCCATCAGGATCGCCAGCGGGGTTTTCAACGCATGCACAAGATTGCCCGCCTGGGCACGCGCGCGCACCACCATTTGCGCATTGGTATCCATCAGGCTGTTGAGATCATCCACGACGGGTTGTACTTCCTGCGGCAGCGTGCGCGGCAGATGCGTCGCGCTTCCGGCGCGAATCGCGCGCAGACCCTGCGCCAGCCGGGTCATCGGCTGAAGACCGAACTTGACCTGAAGCGCGGCGGCTGCGGTCAAAGCACCCGCAAGCAAAATCAGGGACACCAGAAGAGAACGGTTGAAGGTCCTCAGCACCGCATCGACCACGCTGGAATCGACGTCCACCTGAAGCCGGAGCGGTTCGCTTGCCGGATCGGGACTGAACAACATTTCATACACCACCAGCGACTGCTGGCCGTGCGGGATCGTGGAGCGGCGAATTTCGCCGGGTGCCAGCGAATCGCGGGGAATCGGCAAATCCGCCGTGCTGGAAGAAGTCGATTTGATCAGTTGTGCTCCATTCCTGCTCACCTGCCAGGAATATCCCGAACCCACCTGACTGAAGCGCGGATCGCTGAGCGCCCGATAGAGGTCTGGCGCGCCATCGGCGCCAATGTCGATCAGCGACCCGAGTTCTTCGAGATGGCCGCGCATCTCCGCATCGACCAGCGCCGTCGCGTGCTGCCGGAAAAGCGCAGAAATGAAAATACCGGCCGCCGAGACGCCCAGCACGATCCAGATCACCGCTCCGATGACAAGGCGCGCGCGTAACGATCGCGGAACGAAAGAACTCATCCGAGGCGGTATCCCAGCCCGCGCTGGGTTTTGATGACATCGCGGCCCAGCTTCCGCCTCAGCCGTCCGATATAGACCTCGATCGTGTTGGCGTCGCGCTGCTCCTCAAGAGGATAAAGGTGTTCGATCAGTTCGTTTTGCGAGATCAGGTGACCCCTGCGGTGCATGAAATAGTTCAGGATACGGAATTCCTGCGCGGTGAGGTCCACCGGTACTCCGGCCACCGAGACCGATCGCGACACCGGCGACAGCTCGATGTCGTTGTGCACGAGGACAGGCGATGCACGCCCTGCCGAACGCCGCATCAGGGCACGCAGCCGCGCCGTAATCTCCTGCACATGGGATGGCTTGGTGATGTAATCGTCGGCGCCGCGATTCAATCCTTCGACTTTTTCGGCCCAGGTCCCGCGGGCGCTGAGGATCAGAACCGGCATCTGGCATCCGGCCTTGCGCCAGCCTTCCAGGACTTCCAGTCCGCTGATGTCCGGCAACCCCAGATCGAGAATGGCCGCGTCGTAGGTTTCCGTGCGGCCAAGGTCCAAACCCATCCGCCCGCGCGAGGCATGCTCGACGACAAAACCCTCCCTGCCGAGCGCATCTGTCAATCGCCTGGCAAGCTCCGGGTCATCTTCAACGAAAAGAACGCGAATGGTTTTGCTTCCTCCATGGCTATCAGAACCCCAGCCGAAACTTCGTTGCAAGCCAACGGAACCGGCCGGATACAGCTTCCGTTCAGCTTGGCATCAGCTTCACGGCAGTTTGATATGCAAGATTTGCCGTACTCCAACGGCACTTGCCGGTGCCCGTGGACCGAAAGGGAGAAAATCATGAAAGCCAGGATCGCATTAGGCGCGGTCGCCGCCGTGGCGATGTACGCCATTCCGGCCGGTGCGCACCATTCCTTCGCCATGTTCGATGCCGAAAAGAAGGTGACGCTGGACGGTACCGTGAAGGAATTCCAGTGGACCAATCCGCACAGCTGGATTCTGATCATGGTTCCGAATGCACAGGGCACGCCGGAGCAGTGGGCGATCGAAAGGGGCGCCCCTGGCGGTTTGGCGCGCCAGGGTTGGATTCCGAAGACCCTCACCCCCGGCATGAAAGTCAGCGCCATCATCCATCCGCTGAAGGACGGCACGCATGGCGGCCAGTTCATGGCCGTGACGCTTCCCGATGGCACTGTGAAGGGCAACCCGAACGGCGCAGCCAATGCGAACGCCGGTGCGGGCGGCGGCGGTGCAGGCCGGTAGTCATTAGTCTGGCGAGACCGGCGCGATAACCGCAGCCGGTCTCGTCAGCAATTCCCGGATTGCCGCTACACGCGATGCTGTCGACCTACGTTGGCTTTGTCCGGCGGCGCCCGGAGCGTCCGCCCGACACGGCCCGCGCCAAAGTTTCGTTGATTCGCTTCTGCCATCCCTTGCCCGCCGCCCTGTATGCGGCAACCACCTCCCGATCCAGTCTCAACGACACGCGTATTTTTGGCCGCGGCAATTTGGGCCTCCCGCGCCCGCGCTTCATCGCCTCCACCACCTCCGGCATGACATCGCGCATCCGTATTGCTGCGGCAAAATCGGCCTTTGTCATTTCCGGACTTTCATCGAAAGGTGCTTCAGGCTTTT
>JANWHR010000141.1 GCA_025450355.1 Micropepsaceae bacterium | reverse complement strand
CACCGGCCCCGGTCCACTTGGCGGCGGCAGGAAGTCCTGTCCCCGCGAAACCCAGGCGGTGCCGCTGTCCGGCGCAAAATCGGGCGCCGTGCTCGCGGCAACCGCGGGCCACAACGTCAGCCATGCGCCGGCGCAGGTGACAATCGATGCAGCGGCAACGCCAGTGACAGTCCTGCGCATTTCAATTCCCTCCGTGATCTGACCTATGGCGAGACGGGTTTGGCAGCGGCCACGCGGGCCGTCGTGCGCACCGATTCGGCGATGGGGCGCGCGCCAACCGGAAGGAAACCGTCGCCGAAAACGGAATTGGTCACCAGGGCGAAGCTTGTGTACATCGCCAGCGATCCGCAGACGATTCCCACCCAGCCGCCGAATTGCGTCAGCGCAGGCATTCCCAGCAAAGCGCCGAAACCTAGCAGATAGAACGCGATCCACAGTGTCAGGAAAATCCACCACAGCGCCCGCACAAGGCGGAATGTGGCGATCCACATATACATGGTGAAAACGCCCCACAGCAGCAGCGCCACGCCGATGGTGGTGCCTGTGCCGTCGAGCGGCAGTACGTGATTGCCGCCCAGCAGCAGGAGCAGCGCGAACCACCACCAGAAAGCGCCGTAACTCAGGAAGGCGGTCATGCCGAAGGTGTTTGCCGCCCGGAATTCCAGAAGGCCGGCCAGAATCTGAATCGTTCCGCCATAGGCCATCGCGAGCGGGATGACGACATTTTCGCCCGCCTTGGGCAAAACCCCCGCGTTGATCAGACTCAACAAAACCGTCGTCAGGCCAAACCCGATCAGCCCCAGCGGCGCGGGATTGGCAAGTCGTTCTCCATTCGCGGCCATCGTCCGTACCCTCCCATTTCACAATGATATTCGCACGGAAACCGTGGTGCGGCAAAACAGAGTTCCCGCAGGCGTGACCCGCAAAGCCGGCGCTTCCGTCAAACCTCACCGGCTTTCCAAACGTTCCCATGGGAGAAACACCAACCCCAGGAGATTGGTCATGAAAACACTGGGCAAGCTGAGCAGTTTCGCGGCGGCTGCGGGAATGGCCGCCATGCTGACCATACCGATGGCCCCGGCACAGGCGCAGATAAGTCCTGAGGGAAGCAACGCGCTGTTGGGAGCGGGTATCGGCGCAATTGCCGGTGGCGTGCTGGGCCACGGCAACATCGGACCGGTGCTGGGCGGTGCCGCGGCCGGCGCCGTGATTGGCGCACTGGCCACGCCGCACAGGGATTACGCCTATGACGGGTACGGCTACCCTTACGCCTATCCCTATTACGGCGGGCAATACAGTTACAGTTATTCGCCGCAATATTATCCGTATACGACGTATTCCTACCCGTACGGATACAGCAGCGCATACCCATACAGCGGCTACAGCTACTACGGTTCGTATGGTTACTGATGGGGAAACGTGAAGTCAGGGCCGGCCTCGCGCCGGCCCCTTTTTCGTCCGTCAGAAGTCCGGTTTTCCGGCTACCGGGATGGGTTCTTCCCGCTGACCGAATGGATTGAAGCTTTCACCATCGGCACAGCGCGACTCAACGATTCCGCCCTGAGCCTGGCGCCAATGCATCCGGACGCTCACGGGCTCGATGAAGGATGCCGGATCCTCAACCGTCACTTCCGCCTCCAGAATCTTGCCGCCATCGATCAGGCGATAGCGTTCCACGACGTGGAGTTTGTCGCTGTGGGGCGTGCGGAAATTGTCGATGAAGGTCCTTGTATCCTGGGCGATGGTGTCCACCACCAGCCACTCGCCCTCATAATGCCCGACTGATTCTCCGTACCAGGATGGTGCCGGATTGGCCGAATGGGGCACGTCCATGTAGATGTGGCGTACGATCTGGTCACCCTGGCTGATCGTGGTCACTTCCTTCGGCGTCTGGATGAAGAAAATCGGTTGCACCACGCTGTTGATGGCGACGGGTACTCCCGTCGCCCAGCAGCGCGATGCGCGCGAATACATGGCGAATCCGGAATCGGCGAGAGCATTCGCTTTCTTCAGGCCATCCAAGGCGAACGGCGTCAGATTCGCGTTGTTCAGGTCGGCATAGGGAAACGTCGGCTGTTTACCGGTATTGTTCGGCACCAGCGGGCGTGAGGGGTCCTGGCGGACCGGAGCCGGACTCCCCGGCATGGTTGCCACGGCGCGCATAGTCACCCAGCCAAAATTGCCCGAGGAGAAATCCGGCCAGGATTTGGCCGGTTGCGCCATCGCGCCGGACGCAGCAATGGTGACACTCGCGACAAGTGTTGCCTGCAAAATCGAGCCAACCATTTTTGCTCTCCTTTCCCGGTGCCGGAACCCTTCGGCGTCAGCGTTATTACTGATGCAAGCCGCCAAATTGCACGCCCATGCCTTCAGGGTCCTTGACCTGGAAGCTGGTTTTGGCGCTGCCGGTGTATTTCAGGCCGCGGCGCTTCAACTCCTCTTCCATTCCTTCCTTCTCGGCATCCCAGTTCGTCACCGTGTAGGCGATGTGATCAACCTTTGCCGGACCGCCGTTGGCGCGGTTCCGCGGCACCAGAATGTTATTTCCGAACACGAGGCGGCACTGTTTTCCGTTGTCTTCAGTGGCCTTCATTCCCAGCAGATCGACGTAGAAATCACGGACCTTCGTGTAATCATTGACCTGATAGGAAATGTGATTGACGTAGAGCGCCTCAAGCGGCTTGCCCGCGGCCCTTGCCGCCGGCGCCACGCCTGCGGCCGCTGCCGCCGCGATGCTGAGACTCTGAATGAGCTGCCGGCGGCTCATTTTTCCCTGTTCAAAATCCTGGAGCAAATTTGCGATGAGAGTTTCCATTGAATTTCTCCTGTTGGGGGGAATCCGCACCGAAACCGATCACGCTACGCTGGCGGGAAATCCAATATACAACCTGCAGAGACGGAGTCCCATCTTGGGCCGCTGCGGGAATCACCGGGGGCTGAGGTCGCTGCTCCCCACGGCAGACGTCCGGCCGCGAGCCGGCCATGCGGTTTCAAGCCGCTGTAATTTCTGCGAAATCGCGATTGACGGGCGATGTTGTGCGGGCGCCGTTGATAAGCTCCATCCGAAGCAATAATCTGCGCGCTTCGGCGCGATTGTCGAATCCGAATTTGGTCCATCACTGCTGCGGGAGACTCACAGCCATGCGAACCGGCACCAACCTCACAACCATGTTCTTCGGCGCAACCAGCGTGTTGGCTTTGGCGATTGCCAGCAGCCACCCGGCGGCGGCTCAGGGTCCGGTGGCGTTGACCGGAACGGTTTCCTCGCAGCAGGAAGGAAAAATGGAAGGGGTTGTGGTCAGCGCCAAACGCCGCGGCTCGACCATCATGATTTCCGTCGATACCAACGCAAAGGGCGAATACGCATTTCCGCAGGACCGGCTCGCCCCCGGAATCTATGACGTCACCATGCGCGCAGTTGGCTACACGCTGAAACCGGCGAGCGCAGTGGTTCAGGCCGGTGAGCCCGCGCATCTCGACCTTCAGCTCGCGAAGGCCTCGCCGGGCGCTCTCGCGTTGCAACTGTCCAACAGTGAGTGGATGCAAAGCGCGCCGGGCACCCAGACGGAAAAAATCGAATTGCTGCGATGCTTCGATTGTCATGGCCTGCAGCGGCCGATGTTTTCGAAGGAAAATGCCCATGAGATGGCGCAGACAGTCGAGCGCATGGGCGTGCACGCCGCCAATGCTTCACCGAACTTTCCGTTCTTTCTGCAGACTGCATCCGACAGACTGAGCCAGCCGCCGACCCCCGTGCAGGAGGAATTCGGCAAATATCTTGCCTCGATCAATCTCAGTTCCGGCAAAACCTGGCCGTACAAGTTGCAGACGCTGCCCCGGCCGACCGGCAAATCCACTCAGGTCATCATCACGACCTATGATCTTCCCGACCAGGCAGCGCCGCATGACACGCTGCGCGACAAGGACGGGAATATCTGGTTCTCCGATTTCCAGCATTCCCGGATTTCGAAACTGGACCCCAAAACCGGCAACGTCACACACTATCCGGTTCCCATCTCAAAGCCGGGGTTCCCGACCGGCGGCCTCATGATCACCATGGATAAGGATGGAAACATCTGGGAAGCCATGATGGGGCAGTCGGTCATCGCCGAGCTCAATCCGAAAACGGAAAAAGTCTCCACCTATCTGGCGCCGGACTGGAACAAGGTGGACACGCGGTTCACCATGATCGACGCGCTGCATTCCAGCGTGGACGGGAAATTGTGGGCCAAAACCAGCGGCGGCCCGGATCCCGGCCATGCCAACAAGCTTTATCAGTTTGACCTGACGACGCACCAATTCCACGAATTCCTGCCCCCGCCCGGAAAGCGCGACATTGCCGCCTACGGACTGGTCACCGACCTCGACAACAACGCGTACGGGCTGGACAACAATCCGCTCCAGAAGCAGATCTGGCGCACCGACGCCAAGACCGGCGAGACGACATATATCGACCTTCCGATCGGCGTCGGCGGCGCGCGCCGGGGACATATCGATTCACAAGACCGCCTGTGGTTCTCGCAATTCCATGCCAACCGTTTCGCGATGTATGACGCGAAGAATCACAAAATCAGGGCGTGGGAAGTGCCGGTCCCGTATGCGGGCGCCTATGATGTTCAGTTCGATGACAAGAAATATGCCTGGGGCGCCGATATGAGCACCGATCTGGTGCAGCGTCTGAATGTCGAAACCAGCGAATGGAGTTCTTATCTCCTGCCGCTATCGATCAATACGCGCCACGTCGACGTGGAAAAGGATGCCAACGGTCTCTCCAGCATGTGGACCGAAGGTCAGCAGAACGGCAAAATCGTCCACATTGAGCCCCTGACTCCCTGAGCCCCTGACTCCCTGAGCCGCCTCCCTGAGGTCTTTCCTCCTCCGTTTACGGGGGAGGGGGACCCCGAAGGGGGGTGGGGCCACTGAATCGACGAGTTCCCGATTGCGACCGGTTCTCGCGATCGCGAGGCGTCGTCCTCAGGTGTGCGCGCCGCGATCGAGCGGGGAGAAGCTGGTAAACATGCGGCACCAGCCCATCGGGCTGATGTCGCCTTCGACCAGAACGCAGCTCTTCGGAAACTGAAAATACGGGCAGGCGCCGCAGCCGTCATTGCCGTTCGGGTGGTCCTGATATTTGGCCGCGGCCTTGGTCAGTTTCTTCTGTTCCTGGGGTTTGTATTCCTGGGCTTTGGCATCCGCCGCGCCACAGGCCGCTGCTGCGGCGACAACGCCCACGGTCCTGATGAAAGCTCTCCGCGACGATCCGGAATCCGGCATTAGCTGTCCCTTCCACGCAACTGTCCAATACCGAAGGTTAGCATAATCATGCGCAGAAATGCGACGTGTCTGCGCTCGGGATTGGCGGGCCGGTGTGGGCCGCTATAATCCTGAATCCCGGCTTCGCGCGCTGCTGCCGGCCGAATGGGAGACGCGGATGTCCTTCGCCTCGAAACTCACCTTATTCCTTGCCGTGCCGGTCCTGGCGGCAGGAACCTGTGCCGCTGCGCCGGAGGTCGGGCCAACTCCCGGGGTTGGTTGGCGGCTGAACCCAAACGGATTTCGGCCGGTTGGCGCGGGCCCGGGACCGATCGTCGCGGATCCGTCGCACCCCGGCGTCAGCAATGACGAATTCCGCAAATTCGGCCGTCAGGTCACCATGCCGCTTGCGGATTTGAGCAACCCCATTCTTCAGCCCTGGGCGCGCGAGGCTCTGCAAAAGCGCAATCAGCTTGTGCTGGCGGGAAAAGCGCCCAGCCTTGGGATCGACTGCCGGCCGATCGGCGGTGTCGCCTTTCTCGTCCGCACGCCCAATCAGCCTTACTTTTTTGTCCAGGGGGCCGACAGGGTTGTGATCATCAATCAGGATGACCACCAGTTTCGCCACATTTACCTGACTGCTGCTCATTCCGGGAACGTAAAGCCATCGTGGAGCGGCGAATCGATTGGCCATTACGAAGGTGACGAGTTGGTTGTCGATACGATCGGTGTGGCGGCGGCGCCTGTGGACCGGTTCTATACTCCGCATACAGATAAACTCCACATGACCGAGCGGTTCCGTCTCGCGCCCGGCGGCGACAGGCTGCAGGTGCGTGTGCATGTCGAGGATCCCGGTGCCTTCACTGTCCCCTGGGATGCGGGCCTGACTTATATTCGCGTGGAGCCGGGCCGCGCGGAACGCGTCCTGCCGCCCGGTCTCAATTCGGGCGCCACGGTGGCTGGTCCCATCGTGGAAAGAAGCTGCGCCGAAAATCCGTTTTCCTATTTCGGAAAGGACAGTCCGCCCGTTCCTCATGCCGACAGAGCGGATTTTTGATCTGCCTGTTCAGGGAGCCAAAATTGACCGGTAAAGCTGTCATCAGCGCGACGCCGATTGCGGTTGTGGTAATAGGCTCCGGCCAACTGTATGTCCGCAATGCGTACCATTCGCGCCGCTTCGGGCAACGCCCGGGTAGGGCAGTGGTTAGATAATCGCATGGTGTAAGGTTGCTGCGGTATCGCGAGCAGCCTTTTCGGGAACATTCGTGAAGCTCAGCAGCAATCCTTGACCCGCATCATGCTTGATGGATTGTGCCGAAAGAGCGGTGGCTTTGAGACCATGATTGAGCGCTCGCCGGGCAAGATCAACATCGCTGCCACTGTTTGAAAATTTGGCGAGGAAATGCAGGCCACCGGGTTGTTGCGAAAGCTGAAGTGACTTGCCGAACTGTTGGACAAGCGCGGCGGCAAGCGCCTGCCGGCGCGCCGCGTAGCGCGTACGCATCTTCCGGAGATGTCGTGCGAAATGGCCCTCCGTCATGAAAGCCGCAACGACCGATTGTTCGAATGTCGCTTCGCCGCGACTAAGCAAACGGCAGTTCCTGTCTGCGCCACCGACCAGCTGTGGAGGGAGAACGAGATAACCGAGCCGAAGGCCTGGAAATAATGTCTTGCTGAAACTGCCCGCGTAAAGCACGCGGTTGGCAACGTCGATGCTTTTCAGTGTTGGCGGCTTGTAGCCGTTATAGTGGAATTCGCTGTCGTAATCGTCCTCTAATATCCATGTATCGCAAGCAGCAGCCCAAGCCAGTAAGGCTTGCCGGCGGGGCAGCGACAGTGACATCCCCAGAGGGCTCTGGTGGGCGGGCGTAACGATCGCGAGCCGCGCTTTGGGATAATATCTCTGAGCATAAGCGACGCAGATCCCTTCGCGGTCCACCGGAACAGGGGCGATGCGCATGAGAAATGCCTCAAGCGCGTGCCGTGCCAACGCGTATCCTGGATCTTCGAACCACACGAGATCACCAGGACTCAAAATCAAGCTCACGACCAAGTTCAACGCTGCTTGATATCCGCCCGTGACAACAACTTGCTCGGGCCTGCAAGCAATACCGCGGGATACCGCGAGATAGGCCGCAATGGCGTCGCGCAGGGCCGGAAGACCCATCGGGTTCGGGTAAGAAAGTTTCATTCCGGCGAGCCGCCGGGCCTCCCGCGAAGAAAGCCGGGCCCACAGTGTGCGGGGAAAAAGATCAAGCGCGGGCAATCCTAAGCGCAACGGCACGGGATATTCCGACGATCCGCCCGTGTTGAATACAGCCGGGGGGCTCTCCGTCAGCGTGGAAACAGTACTTGCGCGAAGATCAGGCGAAACAATCGTTCCGGCCTGACAGCGGCCAAGCACATAACCCTCGCCCGCCAATCGAGTGTAAGCCGCATCGACGGTCCCCCGTGCAAGGCCAAGTTGGGCTGCCAAGCTTCGCGTCGATGGCAACTGGTCACCAGGGTGCAATCGCCCGTCGGTTATTGCGGCGCGGACCCTATCATACAGCTGCTGCTGAATTGAAATGGCAGAGTTTCGGTCAATCCTGACCGGCGCCAATTTCGATGCGGCTTTCATGGCCTAATCATATTAACGGAAAATGGCCCTAGGTTATAGGCCATCTACAGAGCATACTGCGAAAGTCGAGCGTATCAGTTGGGCCATCGCCTGGGAGGGTTTTGCATGAATAAGGTTATCATTGCCGTTCTTGCTCTGCCCTTAACTTGCGGAGTTGCGTTCGCTCAAGGCGCCGGCAATGCCGCGCAGGGACAGGCCTATTGGGCCAGTCCGTTGCATGAGTGCAAGAACTGCCATGGCGCGGAGGGCCAGGGCGCCTTTGGGCCGGATTTGGCCGGGCGCGGACTGAACGCCGCGCAAGTCTATCGTGCGGCGCATCAACCATGGGGCATCATGCCGGCATTCGTGGATACGCAACTGGACAAACGGCAGGCTGCCGACCTGGCTGCTTATTTTGCGGAATTGCCCAAGCCCCCAGAACCAGGCAAATGGCGATTCGAAGCCGCGGCGAACACCCAGACCGGTCAGGCGATGCTGATAGATCTCGGTTGCGCCCAGTGTCACACGCCGAATTTCCAGGGGCCGCGGGGCAATCTGGGTGCTGTGAACGGCGATTTCGATTACTTCGCCAATCTGGTTTACAACCACACCACCGCGATGCCCCAACACCGGGCAACGCTGGGTGTCAACCCGCCGAATGGCGGCAATCTCGACATGGGCAATTACAGCCGAACAAGGCTGTCGGAAGCCGACCTGCGCCAGATCTATCTCTGGGCTCACGACCTCATCGGTTTTCGTCCACTGCTGCAGGGTCGGCTGAGCGCTGGGACACCCGCCAAAAAAGGGGTGACCTATACGCTGGACGTCACCAACGGCGGATTACCGGGGAAGGGACTGACGGCGGGAGGCGTAATGGTCCAGTTAGAAGTTCCCGCCGGGACGACTGT
>JANWHR010000140.1 GCA_025450355.1 Micropepsaceae bacterium | reverse complement strand
CCCGCGGTCCAGGGACCGCGGGCTTCCAGCCCGCAACTTCTTTCTCGCTCCTCTCCACTCGCCTCGAAGGGTTACGCGCGCCGTTTGCGGCGCCGGGAGCGGAGCGCGACGATGACTGGAAGACCGCGCAGCAGCAGGGGGAGTGTTCCCGGTCCGGGCACCGGATTGCCGATGAATCCATTGAAGTTTCCATTGCCGTCGACGTAGTCGCCGGTGATTTGCGCCGCATCGTTGATTCCGAAAATCTCGGTCGCGTATACGCCGGCCGGATCGTCGATGGTCCAGTAATTCGTGCCGTCATACAGAAAACCATGTGCATCGGACGAGGCGTCCAAATACTCACCCACGACGTCGCCAAGGTTGTTGATGCCATATGCATAGGTTCCATTCACGGCAGACGGATCGTCGATGTTTTTGTAGGTAGATCCATTGAACAGGAACCCGTTCGGATTGCCGGAGCTGTCGAAGTAAAAACCAACGACGTCGCCCGCATTATTGATGCCTATCGCGGCGGTGCCATTGGGGCCGGCACTCGGATCCGCAATATCCGCGAAGGCATGGGTCAGCGTGTTGTATAGAAAGCCTGTCGATGGCCCCGATGTGCTTGCTCCGTAGTAACCCACCACCTGGTTGTTGTCGTTGACGCCGTGCGCGTTGTTGCTCGCGCCGCCCGGATCGTTGATTGTTGAAAATGTCGAGCCATCAAAGAAATACGCGTTGTGGACGCCGCTGCCATCGACCCAGGTGCCGGCAATTTGGCCGGAGGCATTGATACCCGCTCCATATGTTGACGCCGCGCCGGGGAAATTCTTGTCGCTGAAGCTGCCGCTGTAGATGAACGCGTTCTCAGGGTCGCAGGTTGATGATGTCGTGCAATAAAAGCCGCTAACCGTCCCCGCATTGTTAATTCCTTGAGGAAAGGTTCCAAGCGTCCCATCGTTGATAGTCGAGAAAGCATATAGCGGATCGGCTTTCGCGGGTGTGAGCATCATGGCCGCGATTGCCGAGGCTGTGGTGCCCAGGAAGATGCACCGGAACAGGTTCGATCGACGCAAACGGCGTATTTGTGCCGTATCCATGCATGCCCCCGCGTTATTGATCAGCCAGGATCGCGCAGTATTCGCGCGCATGCGACCTCTGTCAATCGACGCGAACAGCTGGATGTGTCCATCCGCATCGGACGCCTGGGGTCCGCACCCGGGGCGGTAAGAAGGAGCGGCCAGGATGGCCGCGGTCCAGGGACCGCGGGCTTCCAGCCCGCAATACCTTCTCCTTCTCATGAATGCACTTGACCGGGATTCGGGCGTGTGATTCCGTGTCCGCATCATGAAACTGCGTCGGCGAATCTCGCACTGTGTGAACCTGCTTCTGCTGCCGGCGATCTGCTGCGCGATCAGCGGTTATTTCGGGTACAGCTTTCTGTTCGGCGAGCGCGGGCTGATTGCCTGGCGGGCGACGCAGGACGAACTTGCTGCGGCGCGCCATGATCTCGCCCAGCTGCGCGACCGCCGCGAGAAGCTGCAGCACCGCATCTCGCTGCTCGACGACGATTCGGTGGACCCCGATTTGCTGGACGAGGTCGCACACAGTTTGTTGCTGGAAACCCGCCCCGGGGAAGTGGCGGTTCCGCGGGAAAAGCGTTAATTTCCCAAGACCAAGTTACTCCTTGCCAAGGCCGATTCAGTCTTGCCATAAGCGGGCCGGCCGGGCTCGGCAGTAACCAGAACAGCCACAGGGTGGACCATGGCGCGTGCGGAAGCGACGGCTGCCGCCAATCAGCAGGCCGAATTCCCGCCGGCAAGCGGACGGGTGGATGCTGCCGTGGCCGAACGGCTGAAGCATTTTTATCACGACATGCTGCTGATCCGGCGTTTCGAGGAAAAGGCCGGACAGCTCTATGGCATGGGCCTGATTGGCGGCTTTTGCCATCTCTACATCGGTCAGGAAGCCGTGGTCGTCGGAATGCAGGCCACGCTGCAGCCCCGCGATCAGGTGATCACGACCTATCGCGATCACGGACACATGCTCGCCTGTGGCATGGATCCCTCGGGCGTCATGGCCGAACTCACGGGGCGCCACTCGGGCTATTCCGGGGGCAAGGGCGGCTCCATGCACATGTTCAGCCGCGAGAAGAATTTTTTCGGCGGACACGGCATCGTCGGCGCCAATGTGCCGATCGGCACCGGACTCGCCTTTGCCAATCGCTACCGCCAGAACGGCGCGGTCTGCGTGACGTATTTTGGTGACGGTGCGGCGAACCAGGGGCAGGTCTTCGAGTCCTTCAACATGGCGGCGCTGTGGAAGCTGCCGGTGGTCTATGTGATCGAGAACAATCAGTACGCCATGGGTACGGCGGTGCAGCGGGCGACGGCCGAGGTCGAATTGTACCGGCGCGGCTCCGCCGACGACATTCCCGGTGAAGCCGTGGACGGAATGGATGTCGAGAAGGTCTATGAGGCGGGGCGCAAAGCGGTGCAGTGGGCGCGCGACGGCAAGGGGCCGTACATCCTGGAAATGAAGACCTACCGCTACCGCGGTCACTCGATGTCGGATCCCGCGAAATACCGCACGCGCGAAGAAGTGCAGCAGATGCGTGAAAAGCACGATCCGATCGATACGTTCGGGGCGAGACTGGTGCGCAACGGCACCTTGCGGGACGAAGACCTCAAGGCTTTCGACCGCGAGGTGCGGCAAACGATCAACCGGGCGGCCGAATTCGCCACGGACTCGCCCGAACCCGCGCCCGAAGAACTGTACACGGACGTTCTGAAATAGGCGGCTCATGACGCAGATTCTGATGCCGGCGCTGTCTCCGACCATGGAGGAGGGCAAGCTCGCCAAATGGCACGTGCGCGAGGGCGACGCCGTGAAGCCGGGCGACATCCTGGCCGAGATCGAAACCGACAAGGCGACCATGGAATTCGAGGCGGTGGATTCCGGCCACATCGCGAAAATCCTTGTTCCCGAAGGCACCGAAGGCATCAAGGTGAACAGTCCGATTGCCGAGCTGCGCCAGGAAGGGGAAGAGACCGATGCTCCGTCCACGCGCGCAGCCGCCGCGGAGCCGGCGGGGAAATCCGCGCCGCGGCCGCGGCCGGTCGAGGTGAGGGAGCGCGCGCCGGTGCCGGCCAAAGGTGCGGGCGAGACGCCCGCGGTACAAGTGGCTGCCGCGACGCCGGAAATCCCGCAGGGGACGGAATTCGTCACGACGACGGTGCGCGACGCGTTGCGCGACGCGATGGCGGAAGAAATGCGCCGCGACGAAAACGTCTTCCTGATGGGCGAGGAGGTGGCGCAATATCAGGGCGCCTACAAGGTCAGCCAGGGCCTGCTGGAGGAATTCGGCGAGCGCCGCGTCATCGATACTCCGATCACGGAGCAGGGCTTCGCCGGGCTGGGCGTGGGCGCCGCATTCGGCGGTTTGCGGCCGATCATCGAGTTCATGACCTTCAATTTCGCCATGCAGGCCATCGATCAGGTGGTGAATTCGGCGGCCAAGACGCTCTACATGTCCGGCGGCCAGATGGGCTGTCCGATTGTCTTCCGCGGTCCGAACGGACCCGCCGCACGGGTGGCTGCGCAGCACAGCCAGGATTATGCGTCGTGGTACGCCCATGTGCCGGGCCTGAAGGTCATCTCGCCCTATTTCGCAGGCGACGCGAAGGGGCTGCTCAAAGCCGCGGTGCGTGACCCCAATCCGGTGATTTTTCTCGAAAATGAAATTGTGTATGGCCGTTCGTTTCCCGTCCCGAAACTCGATGATTTCGTGCTGCCCATCGGAAAGGCACGCGTCATCCGCGAAGGTTCGGACGTGACGCTGGTGGCGCATTCGATTTCGGTCGGGCTGATCATGGACGCGGCCGATGCGCTTTCGAAAGAAGGCATCGAGGCGGAGTTGATCGACCTGCGGACATTGCGTCCGCTCGACACGGCGACCGTCATCGAATCGGTCCGGAAGACCAATCGGGTGATTTCGGTCGAGCAGGGCTGGCCGGTCTGCTCCATCGGATCGGAAATCGCCGCCGTGGTGATCGACGAAGCGTTCGATTATCTCGACGCCCCGCCGGTCCGGATTACCGGCAAGGACGTGCCGATGCCTTATGCCGCCAATCTCGAAAAGCTCGCGCTGCCCAGCGTTGAGGAAATTGTTTCGGCCGCAAAGCGCGTCTGCTATCGCTGATCCCCTCTCCCCGTTCCTCCCCTGTTTACGGGGAGGCGTCGAGCGGAGCGAGACGGAGGGGGCCGGGTGAGGGGTGAATCAAATGCCAGAGATTCTGATGCCGGCGCTGTCGCCCACCATGGAAGAGGGCAAGCTCGCCAAATGGCATGTCAAGGAAGGCGACAGCGTCAAACCGGGCGATATCCTTGCGGAGATCGAAACCGACAAGGCGACCATGGAATTCGAAGCGGTGGACGAAGGGAAAATCGGGAAACTGCTGGTGCCCGAAGGCGCCGAAGGCGTGAAGATCAATTCGCCGATTGCGCGCCTGATCACGGATGAGGACTCCGCGGCGAAGCCTGCTGCCAAACCGGCGCCTGCTCCCGCGCCGTCAAAACCGGCTTCCGCGGCTCCGGCGCTGCCGCCACCGCCTCCCGCAGAACCGCGAAAGGCAGTGAAATCCGGCAACGGACAAGTTCATCCCGATACGGAGCATAGAATTTTTGCCTCGCCACTGGCAAAACGCATCGCGCAGGACAAGGGCATCGATCTTCGGCGGGTGCAGGGCTCCGGGCCGCGCGGTCGCATCATCAAAGCCGATGTCGAAGCCGCCACAACCGCACCGGCGGCAAACCCGGCCGAAAAGCCGGCGTCAGCCGCACCTGCCGTCCAGCCGCCGCGCCCTGAACCCGGAGCGCTTGCGCCGGGCCTCGTGCCCTTGCCGGACGCCACCCTGTTTTACAAGCCGGGGGAATACGAAACCGCGCCGAACGATTCCATGCGCAAGGCCATTGCGCGGCGGCTGACCGCGGCCAAGGCGCTGGCGCCGCATTTTTATCTGACCATCGAATGCGACATTGGCGCGCTGATGCAGGCGCGCGCGCGGCTGAACGAACGTTCTCCGAAAGGTGAGGGCGCCTACAAGCTGTCGGTCAATGATTTCGTGGTGAAGGCCGCCGCGCAGGCGTTGCTGAAGCACCCGGAAGTCAATGCCAGTTGGACGGAGGCCGCCATTCTCCGGCACCACCACGCCGACATCGGAATTGCGGTTGATCTCAACCCCGGCCTCATTACGCCAATTCTGTTCCGTGCCGAGAGCAAGGGCCTGGTTGAAATTTCGAGCGAGGCGAAAGAACTGGCTGAACGCGCCAGGGAGAAAAAGCTCAAGCCGCAGGAATATGAAGGCGGTTCGTTCTCGATCTCCAATCTCGGCATGTTCGGCATCCGGGAATTCACGGCGATCATCAATCCGCCGCAGAGTGCGATTCTCGCCATCGGAGCCGCCGAAGAACGCGTGGTGGCGCGGGAGGGAAAGGCCGCAACCGCGATGATGATGAACGTCACCATGTCCTGCGATCATCGCGTGATCGATGGCGCCATGGGCGCGCGTTTTCTGCAGACGCTGAAGACGTTTCTGGAAGAACCGGCGTCCATGTTGTTGTGACTCGCAGCGCGGGCGTCCTCGCCCGCATCTTCGTAAAAAATGTGCGGGCCGGAAGCCCGCGGTCCGGAAGCGGAAAATGGCGGATAACCAGTTTGATGTGATTGTGGCCGGCGGCGGGCCTGGTGGCTATGTCTGTGCGATCCGCTGCGCGCAACTGGGCCTGAAAACTGCGGTTGTTGAACGCGAAAACCTTGGCGGCATCTGCCTGAACTGGGGCTGCATACCGACCAAGGCGCTGCTGCGCTCCTCCGAAATCTGGCACCTGGTTCATCGCCTGAACGAATTCGGGTTTGCGGCAGGCGATCTGAAAATCGATTTTCCGAAAATCATCGAGCGGTCGCGGAGAGTCGCGGGGCAGCTGAGCGATGGCGTGCGCATTCTGATGCGCAAGAACAAGATCACGGTCATCGACGGCGAAGCAAAGCTCACGGGCAAAGGCAGCCTGTCGGTGAGCAAAGGCGGAAAGTCTTCTTCCTATGGTGCGAAGAACATTGTGCTCGCGACGGGCGCGCGGGCGCGCGAATTCCCCGGGCTGGAGGCCGATGGCAAATTGGTGTGGACCTACCGCCATGCCATGGTCCCGAAGGAGTTGCCGAAATCGCTGCTGGTTGTGGGATCGGGCGCAATCGGAATCGAGTTCGCCAGTTTTTACCGCACGCTCGGCGCCGAAGTGACGGTGATCGAGGTGCTGGACCGCATCCTGCCCGTGGAAGACGAGGAGATTTCCGTTTTTGCCGGCAAGGCTTTCCGGAAACAGGGCATGACGATCCGGACGGCGACGACCGTCGAGAAGCTGGTGAAAGGCGCCCACAATGTCACCGCGACGCTGAAAGCGAAGGATGGGAAAACAGACAGCATCACCGTGGATCGCGTAATTCTCGCGGTGGGCATCGTTGGCAATGTCGAAAATCTGGGTCTGGAGCGGGCCGGGATCAGAATCGAAAAAACCCATGTCGTGGTTAATCGATGGGGCGAGACCGGCGTTTCGGGCATGTTCGCAATCGGCGACCTGGTTGGTCCACCCTGGCTTGCGCACAAGGCGATGCATGAAGGCGTCATTGTCGCGGAGCGGATCGCGGGCGTGAAGGGCGTGCATCCGCTGGACACGACAAAAATTCCGGGCTGCACCTATTGCTGGCCGCAGGTGGCAAGCATTGGCATGACGGAAGCGAAGGCGAAAGAATCCGGACGCAAAATCAAGGTTGGCAAATTTCCGTTCATCGGAAACGGGAAGGCAATTGCGCTGGGCGATGCGGAAGGATTTATCAAGACGATTTTCGATTCGGAGACCGGCGAGATGCTGGGCGCACACATGATCGGCGCCGAGGTCACCGAACTGATTCAGGGCTATTCCATCGCGATGATGCTGGAAGCCACCGACGCCGATCTGGAACGCGTCGTGTTCCCGCATCCGACGCTGTCGGAAATGATGCACGAAGCGGTGCTCGCCGCCGACGCCCGCCCACTCCACATTTGAGCTTGTACCGCGGGCTTCCAGCCCGCATTCCTTTTAAGAACAGGCGGGCTGGAAGCCCGCGCTACAAGTAAGTCAGAAGTCGGATTTGGCCGCGACCGGAATCGGGTTCAGCTTGCCGGTGACCGGGTCTTCCGCCGATTCCGCGCAGGCGTCTTCGGCCGGCAGCGCTTTGCCCTTGCGGTAGCGGATCACGGCATTCCAGGACTGCTTGTACATTTTCGGGTCGTCATAGGTGACGTTCACTTGCATGTTCTTGCCGTCCGGACTGACCTGGTAGCGTTCGATCAGGTGCAGTTGTTCGCTGTACGGCGTGCCATAGCGGTCTAGAAAGGCCTTTGCGTTGAAGCCGATCGTATCCACGACCAGGGTGCCGTTTTCATAACGGCCGACCGATTCTCCGTACCAGGATGGCTTCGGGTCCTTCGAATGGGGCACGTTCAGGTAAACGTGCCGGACCTGATCGTCGCGCTCATAGATGATGGTGATCTTGCCGGGCTGCTGCAGAAAGATCACGGGCTGCGGCTGCAACAGGAATGTGGGGCCAAAGGGATAGCAGAATGTCGGCGGCCAGAAAGGATCATGTTGCTTGATCGCGCCTTCGGCATTCTTTTTCAGCACGGCGGCGCCCGCCGGGGTAAGCAGCGGGTTGGTGTAGTCGCCCACCCAGTAATTGCCGCTGAAATCCTGGCCGTTTTTATCTACGCCGCGGTCCACATGCTTGTGGCCCGGCAGGTCACCGATCAGTTTCGGCCCATCGGGAGGCTGCCCCAGCCTGAACCGGTTCATGTTCTGCCACGGTCCGAGCAAATTCGGGATGGTCGCGGACGAGTCTTCCGAATCGGCGGCGATCGCAAGCGGAGAAAGCGAAAGCAGCAACAGCGCCGCTGTGGCCGCGGCGGCCGAAACGCGGGTGATCATGCGAATTGACTCTCTTGTTATGACTGACCGGAAAATAATGGACAGCGGCCGGATTGTCATCTGCGCGAATCTGCCGCCGCGAGTGCAGGCGGCGATACAACCTCAAGAACTGGTGAGGATGGCGTGAGACTCAATCTGTCCGGCGCCACGGCACCCCCCGAAACGATCATCGCCATCGCCTGATCCATGGTCATTGCAGTGGGAACAAGGCGTTCCGTGGGCAGAATGGTGAGATAGCCACCGGTGGGATTCGGTGCGGTCGGGACGAAAACCACCGCAAGTTCCTGGCCGGTGGCCGAATCACGGAAGTTCCGCATCACCAGGCCGATCGCCTTCATGCCGGGATGGGGAAAATCGACCAGCACAACGCGCGCGCCGCCCTCCGGCGATTGCTGCAACACGTTGACCAGTTTCTTGGATGCGGAATAGACGCTCTCCACCAGCGGAATGCGGGCGATCAGACCCTCAAAAGCGGCGATCAGTTTCTTCCCTGCCATCCGGGAGGCGATGTTGCCGACCGCATAAATCAGCAGCAGGGACATGACCACGGCGAACAGCCAGCGGAAGGCATGGAGGTCCAGCAGCGGTTGCGCTTGCGGCATCCGGTCGGCAATGAACATGGCGAGTCCGGAGGCGACTGGTGATCCCACCGAGGACAGAAAATCGAAAATGAAATCGAGTACGAACCAGACCACGATCAGCGGGATGATCGTCAGCACCCCGGCAATCAGGTTGGACTGGATTGTCTTTGCCAAAGCTTTTCGTTCGGTCATGTCGCCCACCAGCTTCCCATATATACAGGCGAATAAGGAAATATGACGGCTGAAACCGGGCCGGTCATTTTTTGTGATTCGGTTAATGTTAGTCTGACCCGAGCAACATTCCATGCCAACGGCGGAGCCGATGCCGGAGATCTCCCGGAACTTTCGCGTGCTGATTACCAGCGCGCTTCCCTACATCAATGGCGTCAAACACCTCGGCAACGTCGCGGGATCGCTGCTGCCGGCGGATGTTTTTGGGCGGTTTCAGCGCGCCCTGGGTCGCGACACGCTGCTGATCTGCGCCACCGATGAACATGGCTCCGTTGCCGAACTCGCGGCAGCCGAAGCGAAGCAGGATATCCGCAGCTTTTGCGACGAACAGTACCGGCTCCAGAAAAAGGCGGGCGACGGATTTCTCCTGTCCTGGGATCATTTCGGACGCTCGTCCAATGCACCCAATCACGAGCTGACGCAGCATTTTGCCCGAGCCCTGTGGAAACGGGGATTTCTGGAACTCCGCAGCACGAAACAGGTGTTCTCGATCGCCGAGAACCGGTTTTTGCCGGATCGCTACGTGATCGGGACCTGTCCGCACTGCGGCTATGACCGGGCGCGGGGCGATCAATGCGAAAATTGCACCCGCGTGCTGGACCCGGTGGACCTGATCAATCCCCGCTCCGCGATCTCCGGTTCGAGTGCCATTGAAATCCGCGATTCGCTGCATCTGTTTCTGAAACAGTCCGGGTTCGTGCCGCAGTTGCGCGAATGGATCAATGACCATCGCAACGAATGGCCGCAGCTGGTGACATCGATCGCGAACAAGTGGCTGGATGAGGGACTGCACGACCGGGGCATCACGCGAGATGTCGCCTGGGGCGTCCCTGTGCCGGACGACATCGCCGAAGGCAGGCTGAAGGGCAAAGTCTTCTACGTCTGGTTCGACGCGCCCATCGAATATATCGGCGCCACGCAAGAATGGGCCGAGGCCAATGGAAAAGGCGATGCCTGGCGCGACTGGTGGTACGGCGAGAAAGCGCGCGACGTGCGCTATTATCAGTTCATGGGAAAGGACAATGTGCCCTTCCACACCGTGGGTTTCCCGGTGACGATCATGGGCTCGGGCGAGCCCTGGAAGCTGGTGGACCGGCTGAAGGGATTCAACTGGCTCAACTATTACGGCGGGAAATTCTCGACCTCGCAGAAGCGCGGGGTGTTCATGGAGCCGGCACTGGAAATTTTGCCTGCCGATTACTGGCGCTACTTCCTCATGGCCAATGCGCCGGAAAGCTCGGATGCGAATTTTACCTGGCCGTTGTTTGCCTCGGTTGTGAACAAGGATTTGGCCGATGTGCTTGGCAATTTTGTCAATCGCGTGACGCGTTTTTGCGCCTCGCGATTTGACGCCCGCGTGCCGGAAGGGGGTGCTTATGGGGCGGAAGAGAATGCGCTGATGGACGAACTGGACCGGCGCGTTTCGCGGCTGACGGAATCGCTGGAGGCGATGGAGTTCCGCAAATCGGTGGCGGAGTTGCGGGCCATCTGGGTGCTGGGCAATGAATATCTCACCGCAGCGGCGCCCTGGACACGCATCAAAACCGATCGGGAGCGCGCTGCCGTGAGCGTGCGCATGGGTCTCAACCTCGTCCATCTGTTTGCGCATCTGTCCTGGCCTTTCATTCCGCAGTCGGCCATCAAAATTCATGAAGCGGTCATGGTCCCTCTCGGCAACCCGCGGTGGCCGGATGAACCCATGGCGGAGTTTCTCGACGGGCTTGCTGCGGGGCAGCCGATTCATCCACCCGAAGTTCTGTTTGCGAAGATCACGGATGAGCAGATCACCGAGTGGGAGACGCGCTTCGGCGGTCCGGAGTAGTCGCTGTTCCTGCGGTTACAGAAGTGTCTGACCGAACCGGAACTGCGCGAAATTGCAAAGGTTCAGATTGTCGGTAAATCTACGGATTTACTGAATTCGCGTTCCATGCGAACTTTGGGGTTCAGCTTTCGTGGGGGACGCGATTGCGGCTGATTTAGATTTGGCACAGGGGCCGCTGCGTAGTCATGTCACAACGACAGCCGATCGTTTCGCGCATGAAACCGCCCACGCCAATGGCGTGGATTCGGCAATCCTCGCCGGACTCGTTTGAACGATCGCTGATTTGCCGGAATTGTACCGGACTGGCAGGACAACTCGCGCGTTATGCTGCGGCGTCTGCTCGCTCGTTGCGTTCGGAAACCCCATGAACCCCCTTGTCCACGTCGTTGAGCATGGCATCGCCGGCAGAACGGTCCTCGCGCGAATGCTCGTTTCGGCGGGGTATGACGCTGCCTCCTGGGCCAGCCCGGCTGCTTTTCTCGCCGCAGCCGGCCAAAAGAAAGCACACTGCGCTGTTCTGGACGCGAACATGCCTGAAATGGACGGCTTTGAGATTTGCGGACGGCTTCGCGATGCCGGCGTCAAATTACCGCTGATCTTCATTGTTCCAAAAGGTGACGTTGCCCTGACCGTGAAAGCGATGAAATCGGGAATCATCGACTGTCTTGAGAAGCCGGTGAGGCAGGGGCCGCTTCTTGCTGCGATCCGGGCCGCGGCACCGGCGATGGGCGGGGTTGACGTTGCGGAGGCTCAACAGAAAGCCAACGAACGCATAGCCCGTCTGACACGGCGCGAGCGGGAAGTGCTTACGGGATTGCTCAAGGGATGGCCCACCAAGACCATTGCCTTCCACCTCGGTGTGAGCGTCAGAACCATTGAAGCTCACCGGAGCCGGATGCTCAGCCATCTGGGGACGCATCAAATCGTCGATGCCCTGCGATTGGGTTTGCAGGCGAATCTGCGCAATGACTGAGCGGCGCGGAGCGACCGTCAGGATACCGGATTGTTGGCGACCCACGCGGCAATCAGGCGCCGCTCGTGGCAATTCACAAGACCGCAATTGGCGCAGGCGATCAGCACCACTTCGAAGAGACCGTCGCTGCCTTGCGTTTCACTGTCGCGCTTCAGTACGGGAAGGGCCGCACGCGCGCGCATGGATGTTTCATCCAGCGGAGAGAAATCCCGGCAACCACACGACGCGCATACGCCAAACCACGCTTTGGCGCCCAGAAAGCGCCGAATATCGGACTCGGTCAGCAGCGGTGGTTGTTCTTTCACAAATGCACAGTGGCGAGGATGCGCGCAGACAGGCTGAACAAATGTTCTTAAGGATGCGTAAAATTGCGAATGAATTTGCTTCGATAAATCGCCTCCATCGCAGATGTTGGCAGCCAACGGAAATGACCGCTGCTACCATTTGGTAGAACTACGCATGGACAAAAATTTGGGTTGGCCGAAAATGCCGGGAGCAAGTGCAAGAGGTCAACTGCAATGTCCGGGCAAAACGCAGAAGACGCGGCCGAAACGGCACAGCATGAGCGTTGCGTCAATCAGGATAGCTCCTTTCTCGAACTCCTTTTGGCAATGGCGTGCCATGATCTTCGCCAGCCGCTTCAGATCATCGCGAGCACAAATAATTGGCTCGACCGGCACCTCGTCGATCCCGCGGAACGCGTCCGTGTCGAACGCCTGGGCCAGGGTATTGCGCAACTGATGCGCCAGCTCGATCAAATTACGGAAGCGGTCCACATATACGAGCGCGCTCACCGGATTTTATTGCAACCCGTCGCGCTCCAACCAATCTTTGTTGCACTGGTCGACGAACATGGGGTGGAGGCCCGCGAACGCGGTATCCGGCTTCGTGTGTGTTCCACCAGCGCCACCGTCCTGACCGACGCCACTCTGTTGCAGGGGATTCTCCGCAACCTGGTCCGCAACGCGCTTAAATACACGCGGAACAACGGTAAAATTTTGATCTGCTGCTGCCGTCGCAGTCACACCCGCCGGATTGATGTTTACGACAACGGCGCCGGCATTCCGGCCGGCATGCTGACCAAAGTGTTCGATGCCTTTCAGCAGCTTGATCCCGTGGCGTCCGAGGGAGTGGGGCTTGGACTCTTTATCGTCCGGCGCGCCGCCCAGGCGCTGGGGCATGAAATTCGTGTGCGCTCAAACGTCGGACGCGGTTCCTGCTTCTCGGTAATCGCGGAAACGGTTTCGCCCTCATGGGGCAGTAATTCCACCCGTGCGGCAGCGTAGTTTCGCGTTCTTCAGCGCGAAGGGGAGAGCACGATCGGGGGCACGGCGGGGGGCGTGCTGTGTTCGTATGTGGCTTCCTGCGAGAGCCGCTGCCATCCCGAGGAACCCAGCACTTCCAGTGGCCTGAAGCGCGACTTGTAATCCATTTTGCGGCTGCCGCGCACCCAATAGCCGAGATAAACATAGGACAGGCGTTTGCTGCGCGCGGCGCGAACATGATCGAGAATCATGTAGGTGCCCAGGCTGCGCAGCGCCATGTCGGGATCGAAGAAGCTGTACACCATGGAGAGGCCGTCCTGCAGGACGTCGGTCAGCGCACAGGCGATCAGGGGGCCCGCGCGGCCATCGCTGTCGCGCAGCCGGTATTCGACCAGGATCGTATCGATCGGAGTTTCCTCGACCATCGCCACGTAATCGAACAGGCCCATGTCCGACATCCCGCCGCCCGAATGACGGCTGGCGAGATAGCGCTGCAGCAGCGTGAACTGTTCGCGGGTGGCCTCGGGCGGCACCACGGTGCGGATCAGATCCGAATTCAGCCGGTCCATGCGCCGCATTGTGCGGTCCGGTATGAATTCGTTGACGATCACGCGTACCGAGACGCAAGCGGTGCACCCGTCGCAGGCCGGGCGGTAAGCGATCATCTGGCTGCGGCGGAATCCCGAGTGGGTCAATGCGTCATTGAGGGAGCCTGCGTGCGGCCCCATCAGGCGCGCGAACACCTTGCGTTCGACTTTTCCCGGCAAGTAGGGACAGGCGCCACCCGGCGTCAGGAAAAACTGCGGCAAACGTGAAAGGTAATGCTCAGTCAACTGCCTGCCTCAGCCCGCCCGTGGCATCCGCCTGATTTGATGCCGCGATTATGAACAGGAAGAGCGGCGCGCGCCAAGAAAATTCGCCATTAAAATTTATTTTGACATTCCAGGAACAGACTTCTCCGGCGCCGGGTGCACATCAGCGGGCGATGGCAGGTTCGAGCGTGAGCCGGTGTGCGGCCGCGGCCTGGATGGATTGCCGGTTCATGGGAATGGTGATCGTTCCACCATGGGCCCAGAGTGTCATCAAGTCGTCGTAATGGGGTGAATAGGGGTTTCCCGATTGCCCGGTTGAGATGATGTAGCGGGACGCATCGGGATTGGCCAAATCGTAAACGCCACGATAGCCGGCGCCGTGAATGGCCGCATAAGGCCGGGGGCTGCCCATGGCGTTGTCGGCCCGCAGCAGCGTAAACGGGCCGCCGCCAACGGTAATTTCGCGGTTAAAAAAGCCGCCGATCAGGGGAAATGAGCCGAAAGGCTGCTGAATATTGAATGCCTGGTGGGGAATGCCCCAGCGCCAGCGAGTGGGATCGCTGCCATACTGTGCACTGAGTTCCGTGACCGCATCGTGCAGGGCCAGCCGGATGCGCGAAGGGCAGTCCTCCACCTGCGGGGTCGCCCGGTCGTCACACCAGCGTTGCTCGCCTTCCACGCCATCCAGCACCCGCAACGTGAATTCCGGACGATATCCCCAGAAATTCCGGAATTCCGGGCCCAATTCGTCGCCATAGATGCGCCGCGCCAGCGCGCGCGCCCAGGCGGCGAAGATCAGCGGTTCCGGCCGGTCTGCCGCCATGGCGCCATTCCAGGCGGCGACCAGCTTCGCGGCCGCCGCGTCGCTCTGCGCGAAGGGGCCGGCGGCAATCAACCTCTGCTTTAGGGCGATTGCATACAGGTCGATGATGTCATTCTGCATGGCGGCAAATCGGGCGGGGGAATTTTTCGGCACCTGTGCCAGAAGCTGCTCGATGCGGTCATAGCGATAGCCCGGGTCCCATTCGCGCGACAGGACATAGGGATAATCCTCCGGAACGGTCTTGTTGTTCGCCGTGGCGATCTGCCCCGAAGGAGGGTCGGAGACGGAAACCATTTTCTCCGGCGGGATGAAGCCCTGCCAGTCGTAACGGCCGTCCCAGCCCGGCGCCGGCACCAGACCATCCGCGTCGTTGGATTGCGACCGTATCGGTACGCGGCCAGGCAGGATAAGACCTATGTGTCCCGCATCATCCGCATAGACGGTGTTCTGCATCGGGGTGACAAAGCGCAGTGCCGCCGTCTTCACATCCGCGCTGTTCTGCGCCAGATCGATTCCGAGCAGCGCATCCAGGGTGGTGTCGTCTGGTGCGAGCGCGGTCCAGGCGAGCGAGACCACATAACCATCCGGCGCGGCGCGGCCGAAAACGGAGCCTTCCGGCATCACCGGCCCGTGGCGGGTGCTGCGCAGCAAAACCCGACGATCGGGGCCGAAGCGCACCTTGATGACTTCCACCTGTGTCTCGAACGTCGCCCAGCCGCCCGGCACCTGGTATTCGCGCCGGTCATCGGGATTCAGCCGTTCGAGAAACAGGTCCTGTGTGTCAGGGCCCGTGTTGGTCTCGCCCCAGGCAACATGGCGGTTTCGTCCCGCGACAATGGCGGGAATGCCGGCCAGACTGCCGCCCACCATGTCCTGATTCTGAAACGAGAGATGTGCCAGATACCAAACGGACGGGATGGTGAAACCAAGATGGGGATCATTGGCCAGAAGGGGTGCGCCATCTTGCGAGCGCCGGCCGTCAACCACCCAATTGTCCGAAGCCGTATGATCCGGTGGTGCATAGGCCTCTCCCGTGCGGGTCGTGGCGTAGATGTCGTCCAGCCATGCGGGAAGCGGAGCTTGCGAAAAGGGCGGGAAAAAATCCTGAACGCCCTGGCGTCCCAGCACGGGAATTAATTCGGCTCGTGCCGCTTCGCCGTAGGCGTTGCCGGAAAGCTGCCAGGCCATTCCCTTCATCACTGCCACGCTATCAGCCGGGGACCAGCGCTCCGGCGGTGAATCTCCGGCCAGCACGAACTCTATCGGCCACGGCCCACGATGCGCGGCCATATAGGCGTTCACGCCGTCAGCATAGGATTGCAGGACGCGAAGCGACTGCGGCTGCAGATGTTTCAGTGCTTCACCGGCGGCCGCGTAGAGCCCGATGGACCGCATCAGCATATCGCTTGGCACGGCCCGTGCTCCGAACAGTTCCGCCAACCGGCCCTGAACGAAGCGCCGCGCCATTTCCATCTGCCACAGCCGGTCCTGGGCGTGGACATAACCAAGCCCAAAGGCTGCATCGGCAAACGAGCCGGCAAGCACATGCGGAACGGCGTATTTATCCCGCACGATCCGGATGGGCGCGGCCAGCGTCCTGACGGTGACCGACCCGTCATAGGAGGGCACCGAGCGCGAAAAGGAACGCACGAAACCCACCCCCGCAAGGGCCGCGATGACAATGATCGCAACCACGACGAGCGCAACGCGGCGAAGCCAAATCCGCAATCGAAGGAATCCCTGTTAAGGCGGGGGAGGCTTGTCCGGCCGCCGCGCCTGGTCAAGGGCGGAGTCGTCAAAGCCACGACCCGAACGCGACACAGGAAAAGTTCAGCTTGGGTCTTGAAATTAATAAGCTACGTTATATTATATCGAGCTATGAAAAAGTCACTCGATCGCGATCCGCTGGTGATCATCCATGACCTCGCCCGTTTGTTGCGGACGCGGGCCGATGCACGGGCGCGCGGTTTCGGCATGACGCGGGCGCAATGGATGATTCTGGTTCGGCTGGAAAACCATCCGGGGCTTTCGCAAAACGAATTGGCCTCGCTGATCGAGGTTGAACCGATCACGGTTGCGCGGCTGGTGGACCGGCTCGAGGCGCGCGGCTTTGTCGAACGCCGTGCCGATCCGTCGGACCGCCGGATTTGGCGGCTGCATCTGACGCCCGCGGCGGCGCCGATGCTGAAAGAGATCGCCAAAGTGAGGCGCGAGCTGACCGAAATGCTGGTCGCGAATATACCGGCGGCAGAACTGGATGCGGCAATTGCCTGCCTGCTGCGGATGAAAACAAATCTGGCCTCGGAGCAACGGCTCCGGGCAGAGACTGCGTGAGAATGATTCATGGATGCGATGGTTGAAGAAAGCAGAGCGGTCCTGATGCGCGGCGAAAAGCGCCGGAGTTTGCGCCGCGTGCTGATGCTGGGCGGCGTCGCCATTGTCGTGGCGGGTGGATTGGGATTCTGGCTGACCGGCGGCCGCTATGTCGGGACCGACGACGCCTATATCGAAGCGAACAAACTGCTGGTTTCCACGGATGTCTCGGGCCTGGTGCTCGACGTGGACGTGAAGGAAGGCGAGAAGGTGCGGCGTGGCGACGTGCTGTTCCGCCTGGATCCTCTGCCATTCCGCATCGCCCTGCAGCAGGCGCAGTCGCATATGGACGAGGCGGCGCAGACGATCCGTTCGGAGGAAGAGGATTACAGCCGTATTCTGAAGGACATCGATGCCCAGCGCGCGCAAGTGAATTTGGCGCAGACGAGTTATGAGCGGCAGGTTGCGTTGATTCGGATCGGCGGAACATCGCAGCAGAATGTGGATCAGGCGCAGGCGACGCTTTCGACGGCGCAGTCGCAGTCGGGTTCGCTGGAGCAGCAGGCCCAGGTGCAGCTGGCGAAACTTGGCGGCCGGATCGGCATCCCGGTTGATCGGCATCCGGAATATCTTCAGGCCGAGGCCGCGCGCGATGAAGCGAAGCGCCAGCTCGACCACACGGTCGTGCATGCGCCCTTTGATGGCACGGTCACGCAAGTCGCCTCGTTGCAACCGGGCGCCATGATCGTTTCGTCCATGGCGGCGTTCATGCCGACCAGCGCGGTCGGCCTGGTTGGCGACAGCGGTCAGTGGGTGGAAGCCAATCTGAAAGAAACCGATCTGACCTATGTCCATCCCGGGCAGCCGGCGACCATCACGATCGACAGTTTTCCCGGCCGCGTCTGGCACGGCACGGTGATCGCGATTGCGCCGGCGACCGGGGCGCAGTTTTCGGTTCTGCCTTCGGAAAATTCCGGTGGCAACTGGGTGAAAGTGGTGCAGCGGCTTGCGGTCAGGATCGGCTTTGACCCCGGCCAGGACCTTGCGCCGCTGCGCGCCGGGCTAAGCGTTACCGCTGAAATCGACACAGGTCACAAGCGTCACCTGTCCGATCTGCTGCCGTGAGCGCACCAACCGCCTCCGGCAAAATCGGCACGCGTCAACGGCTGCTGGTCATGGGTTGCACCATGATCGCGACCCTGATGCAGGCGCTCGACAACACCATCGCCAACGTGGCGCTGCCGCACATGCAGGGCAGCCTTGGGGCAAGCCGTGACCAGATCACCTGGGTTCTGACGTCCTATGTCATTGCGGCGGCGATCTTCACCGCGCCGGTCGGCTGGTTTGCCGCGCGTTTTGGGCGCAAACCGTTTTTCATTCTGTCGCTGATCGGATTTACCGTGACCTCGATGCTCTGCGGTATTGCGCAGAGTCTGCCGCAGGAAGTCGCGTTCCGTTTTCTTCAGGGCTGTTTTGGCGCGGCACTGGTGCCGCTGTCGCAGGCCATCATGCTGGACCTTTATCCCATGGAGAGCCGCGGTACGGCCATGGCGATCTGGGCGACAGGCGTGATGATCGGCCCCATTCTTGGTCCCACTCTCGGCGGCTGGCTCACCGACGCCTACAACTGGCGCTGGGTGTTCTTCATCAACGTGCCTTTTGGTATCGCCGCCGTCGCCGGTCTGATGCTGTTTCTGAACGAACGGCATCGCCAGGCGACGCTGCGCTTCGACTGGATGGGATTCCTCGCGCTGTCCGCGGGGCTTGGCGCGTTGCAATTGATGCTCGACCGGGGCTACTCGAAGGACTGGTTTTCGTCACCCGAGATCGTCATCGAGGCGGTGATCGCCGGACTGGGCTTTTACCTGTTCATCGTCCACATGCTGACGGCGGAGAAGCCGTTTATTCCGCCGCGCATTTTCCGCGATGTGGGATTCCTTTCGGGCTTTGCCACCATGTTCGCGGTGGGCGTGATTCTGCTGGGCAGTTCCGCGTTGTTGCCCCCCTATCTGCAGAGTCTCGGCAATTATTCGGTGACGCAGACCGGCTTGCTCATGACGCCGCGCGGCATTGGCGCGATGGTGGTGATGATGGTGGCGGGACGCCTCACCCGCGTGATCGACCCGCGGCTTCTGATGGGCTTTGGCGTCGTTGCGATCGCGGGCGCCATGTGGGACATGACCCGCTGGACCCCGGAGGTGAGCCTGATGCGGCTTTCTCTGGTCACGATGCTTCAGGGTGCGGGCATTTCCTTTGTCTTCATTCCCTTGCAGGTGATTGGATTTGCGACGCTTCCGGCCCAGCTGCGCACCGATGCCGCGGCGCTGTATTCGCTGTCGCGCAACATCGGCAGTGCGATCGGGGTGTCCGCAACCTCAACCCTGCTGGCTTCCAGCGTTCAGACGATCCACGCGCAACTGGCCGAACAGATCACGCCCTTCAACCGGGCGCTGCAGACGGGGGCGCAGGGACTGTTTCTCGGTCCCGCGACGCCCTTTGGAATCCAGGGCGTGGACCAGTATGTGCAGTACCACGCTTATCTTGGCGCTTACGCGAATGATTTTCTGCTGATGTTCTGGACCTGTCTGCCGCTGTTGCCATTGTTGTTCTTCATGCGGAAACCCGCGGCGCAGAACGCGAAGCTCGCTGACCTGGCGATGGAGTAAAAGCCGCATTCCGTTCCCGCGGACATGCTGCTAAATTCACCGGCCATGGCAGATTCCCGCACCGCTCCGCGCCCCCGTGCAATGCACGTCATCGCGCTGCTGCTTGGCCTTGCCGCCATGGTGGTGCAGGCGATTGCCCCAATCTGTCTTTCCGGCTTCTCTGCCCAAACGGGCTCAGGCGGGTTCCCGATCGTCCTTTGCACCGCGCATGGGTTTCAGTCCGTAGTACTGGATGAAAACGGCAAACCTGTTCCCGCGCCGCCGAAAGACGGCTCCGACGGGTTGTGCCCGATGTGCGTGGCGTTTCATTCCGCGCCCATCGTTGCCACCGCGGCAGCACTGCTGCTGGGTGTTGTCTTTTCCTGGCAATATGCCGATCGCTTTATTATCAGCAACGTGCCGGTGCCGCGGCGCGCCTATAGCTCTTTCATCACCCGTGGACCCCCGGATGCCCGCGCCGCACTGATGTGACGGGCCTGCGCCTGACTTAAGGCGCGCTTTTTCCAAAGGGGAAGGTTATGAGATCCCGATCTAT
>JANWHR010000139.1 GCA_025450355.1 Micropepsaceae bacterium | reverse complement strand
TCCGTCTCAAAACGGGCGGCCGACACCTGCCCCCTGGTCCCTTCAACGAGTGCTTCGGCCTCAGCCAATTCGGCCGGCCGGATCGCCGACTCCTGGAGCAACCGCAGCCGTTCTTCGACGCTTTTCTGGTGCTCCAACGTCTGTTCCGCGGCCCTGTCGCTTTGCTCTTTCGCCTGCTGCGTGTTTGAACGCGAGGCATGGAATTGGGCCATTTCCTCCATGCGGCGTTCCAGAACGGCTTGCTGCGTGATCAATTCCGCAGATGCCTGCGTTGCCCGTTCTTCAGCCTGCACCAGCGCTTGCGATCCTTGCGCGTCCGCCGCTCTCAAATCGCTGTCTTCCTGCCCCAGCCGTGCAATGGCGTCCCGTGTTTCCTGCTCGAGGCCGTGCTCGCGCGCGAGGTCCTGTTCTGCCGCCGCGATGTGGGCACGCAAATCATGAGCCCGTTGGCGCGCGCGGTTCTCCTCGGCATCGAGATGGTTTCGCTGGTGGGTCAGCTCTTGCAGGGCAGCCGCGAATTCCGCTTCCTGCTGCCTTAATCCCGGCAACCGGCTGGCACGGTCGCTTTGCGCCGCCGCTGTCTGTTCCGCGGCGGCGCGGAACGCGGTCACCCGTTCGCCTGCCGCTTCCAGTGCCGTCAAGGCGCAAACCTGCGCATCTTGCGCAGCGCGCCAGCGCAGGAGGAAAAGCAGCGCCTCGGTCCTGAAAATCGCAGCAGAGAGATTTCGGTAACGCGTCGCCTGGCGCGCCTGCCGCCGCAAGCCCTGCAACTGGACCTCGACCTCGCCAATAATGTCGGTGAGGCGGAACAGATTCTTTTCGGCTTCGCGCAGACGCAATTCCGCTTCATGCCGGCGCTGGTGCAACCCTGTGATCCCGGCCGCCTCTTCCAGAATGGCGCGACGCGCCAACGGCTTCTGATTGATCAGAACCGAGATCTGGCCCTGCCGCACCAGCGCGGGCGAGGCCGAACCTGTGGCGCCGTCGGCAAAGAATATCTGAACATCGCGCTGACGTACTTCGCGGCCATTGATGCGATAGGCCGATCCGGCATCGCGCTCAATCCGCCGGGTGATTTCGATCGTGTCGAAGTCCTGCCAGGGAGGCGGAACGCTTCGGTCGCTGTTGTCCGCCAGCAGCGTCACTTCGGCATTGTTCCGCATCGGACGGTTGCCGGCGCCCGCAAAGATTACGTCTTCCATGCCGCTGCCGCGCATGGAGGTCGGACGATTCTCGCCCATAACCCAGCGCTAAGCTTCGAGAAGATTGGATTTGCCGCAACCGTTCGGACCGACAATTCCGGTCAGGCCCGGTTCGATCAGGAGCTCGGTCGGTTCAACGAAAGATTTGAAACCGCTTAGTCTCAGGCGGGTGAATTTCAAGTTTGTCTTTCCTGTCCTCCCGCCCTGAAGATTATTTCTTCAAAAGCGCATCCAGATCCTTTTGCAACTCGGCATACGGGATTTCGCCTTCATGCTTGACCCCGTTGATGAAGAATGTCGGTGTTGAGTTCACTCCATATTTGTTCATGCCCTCCATCCAGTTGGCATCGACCAAAGCCAGGTTGTTCTTGTTATCGGCGCATTGATCGACCTTTTCCTTCGACATGCCGGCAAACCGGCCCATCATTTCCAGACCGGTCAGGATGTCTTCTTTGGTCAGTTGGCCATTGCCGTCGAAATCCTTGATCCAGTTCATCTGATTCGCGAACAGGAGATCAATGAAGGAAAAATATTGATCCCCAGACAAACAGCGAGCGACCGCCGAGGCCAGGCGGGCTGCGCCATCGAGGGGATATTCCCGGAAAATCATCCGCACTTTGCCGGTATCGATGTAGTCCTTGGTCAGTTTTGGCACGACGTCGTGCTGGAATGCCGCGCAATGCGGGCAGGTCATCGAGGCATATTCCACCATCGTAATCGGGGCGTTGGCCGAGCCATGGATCATATCGGTGGATTTGATGTCCATGTTCTGTCCGCTCGCGGCAGCGCTGGAGATGGGATCGTTCTGACCGCAGGCCACCAAAGCAACGAGTGCGAGGACCGAAATAACGGCCGCGGCGCTGTGCTGAATCGTCTTCATGGGCGTGATTCCCCTGTTTCGCCGCTGTTTTGACAGAGCGACGGTTCCGGTTCAATGAGGGCGTAGATCAGGAGCGCGTCAACGCCGCCCGGGCCCGTGAAAGGCGCGTCAGTGCGTCCTGCAAATCGCCCTTGCCGTCCTTTGTCTCCCGGTCGGGCGCCGGATGGGGCGGTGGATTCGATGGTGATGGCAGCAGCCCGGGCGCAAATTTGAAGCGGGCGACCCGCCCGGCGCCAAGCCAGCCATTGCACCGGTCGAGGAGGGCGCGCGTTTCGTGCTGGAGCAAAACAGCCGCAGCAGGTTCACAGCTCAAGGTGATCACCGCGCCGTCCGGAGTCTCCTGCCATTTCACCGGCTGTGCGACCCGTGCGATATGGGCGCCTGCGATCACCGGCCAATGCAGCAGAAAGCCGGGATCGGCAAAGCCCGCCCGCAGAAACATCGCGCCGGCGTGATCCAGTACAGAATCGGCGGCCGCACGGGCCCCGCGCCGTCGCGCCGGCACTTGCGGCGCATCGGATTTCGGGCTTTGGCTCATCGATGGCGATTCGCGCTCATCCGCATCGTGCACGGCGTACAACCGAAATCGCCGATTTGCTACTCGCCTGGTACGATATCCACCGCCGCGATCTGCCGTGGCGTGCAAAGCCCGGCCAGGTCTCCGACCCCTGGCAGGTCTGGGTCTCCGAGATCATGTTGCAGCAAACCACCGTTCCGGCGGTGGTGGGTTATTTCGACCGGTTTATTCGCCGCTGGCCTGACGTAAGGGCGTTGGGTTCGACGACACTGGATGAGGTGCTGGAGGCATGGGCGGGGCTCGGCTATTACGCGCGGGCGCGAAATCTGCATCGCGGTGCGCGCCTGGTAGTCGAGCAGCTCGGCGGAAAGATTCCGGCGGACGCGGCGGCATTGCAGCAAATTCCGGGGATCGGCCGCTACACCGCCAATGCCATTGCGGCCATCGCATTCGGGGAACCTGTGCCGGCGATCGACACCAACGCCGGGCGCGTGCTGGCGCGGTTGCTGGCGTTTGACGAGGTCCTGCCAAACGGGCGGGAGCGATTGGCCGAATTGGCGGTGGGTCTGATTCCCCCCGATCGGCCGGGCGACTTCGCCCAGGCACTGATGGATTTCGGCTCACGCGTTTGCCTGCCGGAACAACCGAACTGCGGGGAATGCCCGCTGTCGGGTTTTTGCCGCGCGCACAAACGCGGCCTGACGGAAGTATTGCCGCGCAGGCCGGCCAAACAGCCGCGGAAGACGATGCGCGCAGTGGCGTTCGTGGCCATAGACGGTTCGGGCGCGGTGTATCTGGTACGCAGAGCCAACGGCGGTCTTTTCGGAGGCATGATGCAGCCGCCACTCTGTGAATTGCGAAAGACATTCCCAACCGATTTGGCGGCGATTTCAACCGCACCGTTTTCCGGTGTCTGGACGCCCAAACCGGGAATCGTGCATCACACGCTGACACATCTGGAGCTGGAAATCCGCACCTACGTGGCCTGGTTCGTGCACCGTCCGAACGGCGAGGGCATCTGGATATCGCCCGCGGATTTCGCCTCCGCGGCTCTTCCCACCGCGATGCGAAAGATTCTCAGGCACGCGCTGGCGAAGTGATCAGATCGATATCGGGGAAATACGTCCGATACCGTCGCGTGTCGCGAGTGAGAAGCCTCATGCCGGCCACGACGGCGTGCGCGCCGATGAAAAAATCCGAAAGAACGCCGGTCCGAACCCCTCCAGCCGCGCGATCGCGTTGAAATGTTTTTCCCGCTAAAAACAGCGCCGGGCGGGGGATCGGCACAATGCTGACGCCAATTTCCTTTAGCACGGCGTCAAGAATTTCGATTCGCGTGTAGCCGGGGGCCAGCTCCGCGTAAATGACATCATTGATCGCAATTACCCCCCGAATCGACGCGGCATCCAACTCCGCCACGGACCAGTCCACCCATTGCGAGTCGTTCGTAAACACGTCCAGCAGAACATTTGTGTCGATCAGCGTCACATTCAATCGTCTCCGCGCATGAGCGCCATGATCTCATCCGTGGTCATGCCCGTGTCGGCGGAGCCGATCAGGGCGGCAAACCGGCTCTTTGGTTTCTTCCGGCCGACCTTGAGGAATATGATGTTGCCGTCGGGGGCCATTTCGAATGTCACCAGGTTTCCCGGTTTGATTCCCAGACGATCACGGACCGGTTTTGGAATCGTGACCTGACCTTTGCTTGTGACGCGGCTCGGCATGGCGTCCTCTGGTAATACCGACTGTGCTGCAGGTATTACATAGCAACGCTCACCCCAAAGTTCCACTGCCGGGCGCCGAAACCGCAGCCGGGCGGGCCGCGTTACACCCCGCTACGCAGACCGGGGCATTCGCTGGACCAGCAGGTTTCATCGCATCATGAGACAGGCGGAGGTGAAGCACCGCGCCCGCTGGAGGGGAACTACGCCGCGTCGTTGCTGACCGCGATCGTGGCGCTTGTTCCATTCATCATCGTCAGTACTGCCTACGCGCTGTATCGCGATGATCTTTCCGCGCAACTTTCCACCAGCCGAACCGCAATTGAAATCATCCATGGCCTGGCCACGGCGGGTTATGCCTTCGGTGCAATGTTGGGCGGCGATCTCATCAATCGTTTTCCGCAGCGAATCCTTTTTCTTCTCGCTGAGGGCGCGTTCATCGTGGCCTGTGCGCTCGCCGGCGCTGCGCCGGACATGGTCACCTATGGCGCCGGAATTACGCTGCAGGGTTTGATGACCGGTCTGTTGCTGGTCATCGCATTGCCACCTGTCATCCGGCGTTTCCCGCCGGAGCGTTTGCCGATCACCGCGGCTGCCATCAACATCGGATTCTTCGGCGCAGTGACCGTCGGGCCCATCATTGGCGGGTATGTTGGGCAGGTTCATGTCTGGCGCTGGTTCTATGCGCTGCTTGGACTTGTGGGCGCCGGAGTCTTTTCACTCGCGCTCTTCACGCTTGCCGATCAAAGGCCGCCCAAACCGGATTTGCGCTTTGACCGCGCCGGTATCGCACTGGCGTTCGGCGCGACCGTGCTGCCCTTCTGGGGTGTTGCCGAGCTCAGCGGCCCGGGATTTTCCTCGCCGCTGTTTGGCGCGCCTCTTGGCATTGGGCTGATCTGTTTCGTGGCGATGATCGTGGTCGAGTATCGCAAGCAGGAGCCCCTCGCTCCCGTAAAGCAGATGTGGCACACATTTCCGATGATCGGCACATTCGCCGCCATGATGGGCGGTGCGGCGTTCGTCACCTTCCTCAGTCTCGCAGAACAGGCGTTGCAGCAGGTTGGCGGACACCCGGCGCTGGCAACCGGCATTGCGTTCTGGCCGGAGGTGCCGGGTGTGATGATCAGTGCGCTGGCCCTCGGGCTGTTGTACCGGACGCGCTATCTTCCCGTGCTGATCCTGGCCGGGATGTTGTGCCTGATCGGTGCGGGCGTGCTGCTTTTGCGTGTGCCGCAAAACCCGGATCAGCCGGCGCTGCTCGGCGCGGCAGCGCTTCTCGGCATCGGGGCAGGCGCGACTGTCGCTCCGGGGCTGAACGTCGCGGCGCTGTGTCTGCGGGTTCAGATCGTTGGCCGCACACTCGCGCTCGTGGAACTGGTGCGTTCGGTTGCCGATTACATTCTCGCGCCGGTCATGCTTGGCATCGCACGCCTCGCATCCGGTGGCGCAACCCCCAACGCCCACGGAATCGGAGTGGCCGTTGCACTGACGCTGATGATCGCCGGCGCAGTCACTTTTCTCGGCATTGGTTTGCATTTGCTCGGGGGGGCGCGCCTTCCGCGCCCCGACATTGACCGATGGCTGAACGAAGACGAACCGGCCCTTCCGTCGCCCCTGATTGCCGAACCCCTGCGCCATGCTTAAATCATTCCCGTGGACCGTTCCGTCGGGTCTGCTAATAACGCCCTATGGAACCGATCATCGACATCCGGAATTTGTCGAAGACTTACGCCTCGGGTTTTCAGGCGTTGAAGAACGTCAACCTGCAAATCCGCAAGGGCGAAATCTTTGCCCTGCTCGGACCCAACGGCGCGGGCAAGACAACGCTGATCGGTATCGTCTGCGGCATCGTGAATCCAACAAAAGGCGAAGTGAAAGTCGCGGGCCACGACATCATCCGCGATTACCACGCCACCCGGTCGATGATCGGACTGGTGCCACAGGAATTGACCACCGACGCGTTCGAGACCGTTTGGAACACGGTCAGTTTCAGCCGCGGACTGTTTGGCAAGCCGTCCAATCCGGAGTATGTCGCCAAAGTGCT
>JANWHR010000138.1 GCA_025450355.1 Micropepsaceae bacterium | reverse complement strand
TTGAACTTCCAGCCGTGATAGACACAACGCAGGCCGCATTCTTCATTGCGCGCGAAAAACAGGGGTGCCCGGCGATGTGGACACCAGGCGCCCACCAAACCGGTCTTGTTCTCGCTGTCGCGATACGTGATCAGGTCTTCACCGAGCAGCCGCACGCGGATCGGCGCGCCATCAGGCTCCGGCAATTCCCGGGACAGACAGACCGGCCACCAATAGCGCCGGAACAATTTGCCCAGCGGTGTACCCGGACCAACCCGGGTGGCGCGTTCGTTCTCCTCGGCCGTCAGCATTGGTCGGTTCTCCTCAATTCCATGGTTCGATGGTGATGTGAATGGCCCCCGGCGTGCTTTGCACGCCATCTATTGAGATTCCTGCCGCTTCGCCGCCGAGGAGCTTCAGCGCGTGATCGACCCGGTTAAGGCCGAGAACATGAGTGGAAATCAGTTCCAGCGGATGGCGTCCGGAATTCATGGCGCCGATGGCGAGTTCGACTGCCTGGTAAGAATGACCGCGCACGCCCCGCAACTCCGCCTGGTAGCGGATGAGGCGATCCGCATCGAGCGGCACGGCACTCTTCTTCGATGCCGTGCACAGCATGCGTCCGCGCTTGCGCAGCAGCGAAAGTCCGGCATTGATGATTTCCGGGCCGGCGCTGGAGACTTCGGTCACCACGTCGGCCATCAACCCGCCGGTGATATCGTGGACACGCGCGCGCACGTCTTCGATGTCGATGGCAATGGTGTGGGTTGCGCCCAGGCGCTTTGCGATCGCAAACCGGTGTTCGTCGCGCGACAGCCCGACCACCACGATGTTTTCCGCACCGGCCGTCTTTGCGGCAACCACGCAGCCACAGCCCTGTTGTCCGGGTCCCAGGACGACCAGAGTCTTGCCGGGACCAATCCCCGCATCGAGAAACGTCCACTGAAAGCCGTTTCCCAGCGGCAAGGCCATGGCCGCGATCTGCGGCGGCAAATGGGCGGGCAGGCGGTGGAATACCGTGCGCGGATGCAGATAAAGAAACTGGCTGTAACCGCCGTACAGCCCCGGGGAGACGCTCAGCTTTGTCGAACCATAGCGCACGCCATTCGGATTGAAGTGATCCGTTTCGATGCACGATCGGTATTCGCCGGTCCGGCAATATTCGCAGTGGCCGCAGGGGAGATATTCTTCGAGCGCGACATAATCGCCTTCCTTCACGCCCCAGCGTGCACGCGCCACCGGACCCAACTGCTCCACATAGCCGACAATCTCATGGCCAAGGATGCACGGGATGAACTTGGTGCTGGTGTATTTGCCCCAGTCGCTGCCGCAAATACCGCACGCCACAACCCGCAGCAGCCCTGCGTCGGGGCCGATCTCCGGCAGCGCGATTTCGCGCAATTCGGTTGTGCGCGGCGCCGTCATCACCGCCGCCAGGGCCGTGGCTTTGCTCATCTTCGCCAGGGTCTTTGCATCGTTTGCCGGGTATAGAAGCGGCTTCATCGGGTGACAAGTTGTGCCCGGCCCACACCCTGTCGTGAAGCCGCCGCTCCAGAATTGATGTAAGTCAAGGTGAACGGCTTGCGCCTGCCCGGAACGCGTGTAGCATTGCCTCGCACCTATCCGGAGGGCGGTCATGATGTTCAGGCGCGGTCTCTTCATGGCAGCGGCTTTGGCCGCGATCGCGGCGCCACCGGCATCCGGGCAGGCGGCCGTTCCGGATTTATCCGGAATCTGGTCCCATCCCTGGCTGCCCGGCTTTGAGGCGCTTTCTTCCGGTCCGACGGCGCTGGTCAATCTCTCGCGCCGGCCCAATGGCCAGCAAATCCAGACCCAACTGGTCGGCGATTACAAAAACCCCATTCTAAAGCCCGCGGCAGCCGAAACGGTGCGCAAAATGGGCGAGCAATCAAGGTCGCATTTCGGCTTTCACAATCCGCGCAATCAGTGCTGGCCGAATGGCATTCCTTTTCTGTTGTCGAGCAATGGCCTGCAGATCTTCGACCAGGGCGATCATCTGACGATGATCTACCGCGTGGATCACCAGGTCCGCACGGTGCGCATGAATGTGCCGCATCCGGCAAAGGTTACGCCATCCTATTACGGCGACTCCGTTGGCCATTACGAAGGCGACACGCTGGTGGTCGACAGCGTCGGCATCAAGCCTGGGCCGTTTGCCATGATCGACTGGTTTGGTACGCCGCAGACGCCAGCGCTGCATGTCGTCGAACGCTATCGGCTGATCGACTACGATCAGGCCAAAGAAGCCATCCAGCGCGCCTTCAAGGACAACACGCTGCCGCAGTTCAACAACCCGCCGGCCCTCAATCTCAATGATCACGGCAAATGGCTGCAGCTTCGGTTCACCGTCGATGATCCAACCGTGTTCACCACGCCGTGGTCCGCAACGGTGACGTATGGCCGGGCGGCTCCGCCGGACGTCAAGGGGGCGGATTACTGGCCGGAGGATGTCTGCGCCGAAAATCCGCACAAATACGGCACGGAAGAGGACGTGCAGTTACCCACCGCCAAATTCGCCGATTTTTAATTTCTTCGCCCGTTCTTGCGGGGGGTGGCGCGCGGAGGGCGGCGAGGGGGCTGAGCGCTTTCGATTCATCTGCCCCCTTCGGTCCTTTACGCCGCGTCCTTCCACGGCGCGACGGAGACGTGGATCACGTCATCCGCGCCCTTGCCGGCCACCGACTTGATCGCCCAATCCACCTCTTTCAGGCCGAAAGTGTGGGTGATCGCCTTTTCGAGCGGGAAGCGGTGTGACGCGAGCTGTTTCAGCGCCAGTTCACAGGCTTTGTACGAATGGCCGCGCGCGCTTTTCAACGTCGCGTATTTCTGCGTCACGCGGTAGATCGGGAAATCCGGGAAGTTGGGCATCTCGTTGCCCTGGATCACCAGAATGCCAGCCTTGCGCTTCAGCGCCTGAACCCCCAGCAGCATGGCCGCCGTGCCCGCGCCCGCGGTGCAGTCGATGGAAACATCGACACCGCGTCCCCCGGTGATTTCCTTGATGCGCGCCGCCGGATCCTGCGTTTGCACGTCAATCGTGTAATCGGCGCCCAGCGCCTTCGCGACCTCAAGCCGCCGCTTGTCCTTGCTGGTGCCGGTGATGATGATGCAATCCGCGCCCGCCTGTTTGCAGGACACAATCTGCGCCAGCCCCTGCTGTCCGGGTCCCTGGATCAGCACGATCGAGCCGTAGCCGATGCCGGCTTCGAACAGCGCCCACTGGATGCCGTTTGCGAGTGGTGTCGCGATGCCCGCAAGCTCGGCCGTGACATTGTCCGGCACCTTGTGGACGACCGCGTTCCACGGCGCATAGAGATAATGGGCAAAGCCGCCCCACAGATGCGGTGCGTGATCCGCCGAGGTGTAGCCGTAGCGAATCGCATTGGGATTGGTGTGCCAGTCCGTCGCTTCGCAATGGCGATACTCGCCCTGATGGCACCATTCGCAGGTCATATCCGGCAGGTAATGTTCCAGCAGGACGCGGTCGCCTTCCTTCACGCCCTTGCGCTGAAGCCATTTGCGGCCGGCTTTCGCCACAACGCCGACATTCTCATGGCCCATGATCACGTTTTCGATTTTCTTGCCGTAATTCTTCACGTCACTGCCGCAGATGCCGGCGATTTCCATCCGGATCAGGGCGGCGTCGTCGGCGATCTCCGGCATGTCGAATTCGCGATAGACGGTCTCATAGGGGCCCATCTTCACCGCGGCGGGGACTTTCTCAACCAAGGCGCTTTCTCCTGCAAAATCTTCGTAACCGGGTATTAACCCGCACCGCACAACCTGTAAACCGCACGCGCCGTGGCTTCGCGAACCGCCTGCGTTTTGTGCTACTTTCCCCGCGTGAACGATTACGAGACCGCACTTGGCCGATGGCTATCGTCCGATGCCATGGACGGCGACGCTGCATTCGGGCTCACGCGCAGAAGCGAAGCCGGTCCCGAAGCGATTGCGCGGGTGCGGGATTGGGTGCGCGACCGCTTCAGGCTGTCCCAGGATGCACCGATTATGGTGTCGGAAATTACCTGCAATCTGCCCGGTTGTCCGCCGCTCGAAACGGTGGTCGCATTCTGGGAAAACGAGACCCGGTATCATTTCAAACTTTTCAAACCGGTCGCTGAGGTAACGAGCGACAATCTTCCCTTCGCCTGGATGAAGGAGTCATTGATCGTGCCGGAGGGCTTCGGATGCGACTGCTGCTAACCGGCGCGCTCGGAACGCGCGCGGGAAGGGAAACCATCCGGGCCGCGTCTGCGGTGCGAAAAGAATCATTTTCCTCAGCCCTTGCGGCTGGTTTTTTGGCCTTTTGTGTTTCCGCCAACCCCGCCGCAGCCCAACCGCGCCAACCGGCCACGGTCGCCGTTCTTCCAGTTTCCGATTTCACTTCCGATGTGCAATTCGCCGATGGCCTTACAGATGAAATTGCATTTGCGCTGACGAAAGTTCCGGGGCTCGCGGTGGTTGGGCGCTCATCAGTCTTCATCAATCGCAAAGGCGATCAGGTTCTGCTGCCCCAGACGCAATTTCAGCTCGACACCTACCGGTCTGGCACGAAAGCGGGACATCTCACGATCCATGTCGAGTTGTTGAAAGCGGGCGAGACCCGGGTCCTCTGGACGAAGGATTACGATCAGACTCGCGATAACCTGATCGACGTCGAAGAGGACATTGGGCTGGGCGTCGCGTCGGCGGTGGGCCATCCGCTGCGCCTTGCGCGCGGTGAACATCTGCTGAAGTCCCGTCCCAAGGACATGGATGCCTACGAACAATTCCTGCGCGCCAAATCTGTTGCGCGCGGGCGTGGCGCGCAGGCGCTCGCCGATGCATCGAACATGCTGGAGACGATACTGGCACGCGATCCGGACTTTGAACCTGCGGCGGCAATGATCTCGTACGAATACGCACTGACGCCGTTGTTTGCGCCGGCGCTGCGCAGCGGAAAGCCGGAAGAGGAACGCCAACTCACCGGCCGGCTCATTCCGCGCGCGGAAGCATTTGCCGAGCGTGCTGTCGCGCTCGATCCCAAAGACGCCACCGCCTGGGTGGGCCTCGGTTACGTCCGGCTCGTGCAGCGCAAGATGGTGGCCGCCGAGGATGCGTTCAAACAGGCCTTGCAGCTCGATCCAAATCAGGCCGATGGCCTGCACGGCTACAGCCAGTTTCTTGCAGCCATGGGCAAGATCAAGGAATCGCTTGCCATGCGCGACCATCTGCAGGCGATCGAACCATTCATCGTCAATTACACCGCCGACACCGCGGAGATTTACTGGCTCACCGGTGCGACCGATAAAGCGATTGAAATGCTGCAGCCCTTCCGTCCTGGCCGCACGATGGAGTTGGCGCTGATCGAATCCGCCGCGGGCCGGTATCACGATGCCGCCTCTGCATTGCGTGAAATGCCGCCGTCGAACTGGCCGGACGGTCTGCTGGAGAAAGCCGCAAAGCTTCTCGATGCCGCGCCGGCGCAAGCGCCCCCTTCGGCCGCTTCGCGTCCACTTCCCCCGCAAGCGGGGGCAGAAAATCCGTCTAATTCACTGCCGGGCCTCGGCAGTCTCAGTTTCGTTTTTCTCCATGTTGGCGCACCGGAACGCGTACTGGAATATTACGAAGACGAAGTGAAAGGCGGCTATTTTCAGCCGATTTCCGCGACCTGGTTCTGGCATCCGTCCTATGCTGTTGTGCGCAGGACGGATCGCTTCAAACGCCTTGTGCGCGATCTTGGCATGGTCGATTACTGGCGCGCGCGGGGCTGGCCACAATGGTGCCATCCGGCTGGCGCAAACGATTTCGCCTGTGAGTAAAAATCTACCTCCCCCTTGTGGGGAGGTCGAAAAATGCCCTGCATTTTTCGGGTGGGGGTAATTCGTAATCCCCCACAGCCTTTGGAGGATATAATGTTGACACGACGCGATTCGCTTGCCGGGCTGGCGGGACTGGCCGCCGCAGTGCCTCTGGCCGCGCGCGCGCAACCCGCGCCGCAACCGCCCATTCCGCCGGAAGGAATCCCCAGCCGGACCATCAAGCACATTTCCTATAGCGACCAGGGCGGGCGCGCGGATGGCGTGCAGGTCATGCTCAACCGCGGCCACATCTACGTCGGACATATGTTCAGCGATGGTGTAACCACGTTGGATGCAAGCGATCCGCGTAATTTGAAACCAGTCGATTTCTTCACGGCCGGACCCAACACGCGCACGCATCATCTGCAGGTCGCGGAAGATCTGATGCTGCTTGCCAACGGCGCCAATATTGTCGCGATGCAGTCCTATGACAGTTTGCGCGGCTATTTCGAGAATACGCTGGCCGACAGCCTGACCAATCGCAAGCCGTTCCGCGCGGGCCTGTCGATTCACGACATCAAGACCAATCCCGCCAAACCGCGCGAGATCGCGTTTCTGCAGATGCCCGGCATCGGCATCAACCGGCTGTGGTGGGCGGGTGGACGCTACGCCTATGTGTCGGCCCATTTCGACGGCTTCACGGACCACATCCTCTGCATTGTCGATCTGCAGAACATCACCAGGCCCGAGATCGTCTCGAAATGGTGGCTGCCGGGCATGAACCGCGCGGCAGGCGAGGTGGACCACACGCCAAAGGGCAAGCGTTACGCGCTGCACCACATGATTGTCGCGGGTAACCGCGGTTATGCCGCCTGGCGCGATGGCGGATTCACGATCCATGATGTTTCGGATGCGCACAATCCGAAACTGCTGTCACACATCAACTGGTCGCCGCCCTATCCGGGCGGCACGCACACGCCGCTGCCGCTCGCGGGGCGCAAGCTCGCCATCGTCGCCGATGAATCCAACGCGGATTATTGCGCGAAAGGATTGTTCTATACCTGGGTGATCGACGTTCGCGCCGACGAAAATCCGGTGCCGATCGCGACCATGCCGACGCCCAACGACCGCAGCGACTACTGCAAGCTCGGCAATTTTGGTCCGCACAATCTGCACGAAAACCGTCCGGGTTCATTCCAAAGCGAAGAGACGATCTTTGCCACCTATCACGATGCCGGCGTGCGCGTGTTCGACATCCGTAACCAGTACGCCCCGAAGGAAATCGCCTCCTGGGTGCCGCCGCCACCTACAAAGATGTTCGATCCGCGCCCGAATGTCGCCAAATGCGCCATGACCTGCGACTGCTATGTCGCACGCGATGGACTGATGTATGTCAGCGACTGGAATGCCGGCATGCACGTCCTCCAATACGAAAGCTGAAGCTGGAATGGCGACGCGGGCCAAATCCGCACCTGCGCAGTCTCCCGGTCTGCTGCTTCGCATCCCGCCGCCTGTATGGCTGCTCTCCTCGCTCATCGTGGCGTGGGTCATTCATCATTTTGTTGCTACGCCGGTAATCGTGCGTTCGCTGCCAGCCGGTATCGCGCTGATCGTCGCAGGATTTGCGGTCGCGATGTGGGGCGGAAGGACTTTTTCCCACGCCGGCACTGAACTCAATCCAACCTCGGAAACCAATGCGAAACTCGTTGTCTCCGGGCCATTTCGCTACACGCGCAATCCGATGTACTCGGGCGTAATGCTGGTCAGCCTTGGAGTGGCGATATTTTTCGGCACGCTGCCATTCTTTGTGGCATCGATCATACTGTTCTTGTTGGTGAACAGCTTTTTCATCCCGTTCGAGGAAGCAAAAATGGAACGGCAGTTTGGCGCCCAATTTCGCGCATACAAATCGCAGGTGCGTCGCTGGGGAATTATTTAGAATCAGACGTTCGCAATCTGATGTCCGCATAGGGCGTGCCGTCGCGATGCGTGTACATCGCAGGTTTGCCGTCGGCCGGATGCACCAGGTCGATATCGGGATAGAATGCGCCATCGCCCTCAATGCGGCTGCCCATCTCAAGCAGGATTGCATCCTCTTCCGACCGGTTCTGGAAATGATGTCCGTTTGAATCGCCGGCTTTGAATCCGGCGCAATCGCCCGCACATAGAGTCTCTTCGCCCCCATCGGTGACCAGCACCACTTCGCCCGAAATAACGTACACAAACTCATCAGACTTTGTGTGCCAGTGGCGCTGGCTGGACCACGCGCCGGGCTGCAGGCGCAGCTGATGGCTCCCGAATTGCGACAGTCCTGCCGCATCGCCAAGCCGTTTGCGTTCCCGTGCGCGGCAGGGCTGATCGAACGGCGGGGGGTAATAGGTTCCAGAACGGACCGGCAGTGATTCAATGTCGATGCGTTTGGTCATGGAGAACTCCGGAAAAGTTTTGTCATCCCGCAATGCGCGCTGCGCAGGTCCGGGACCTACTCTTCCGCCTGATGCAGATTTCCGAGTGGGTCCCGGCTCTCCGCTTCGCTGCGGCCGGGATGACAGGCGGTGTTAGGGTTTCGAGGATGCCACATAGGCCGCGATGGCAATCATGTCGTCCGGTGCCAGTTTCTCCACCACCATTTGCATCGGCACCGAACTCCCGGCCCGCTTGCCATTCTTTATATCGATCAGTTGACGGACAATATAGCTGGGCGAGCGGCCCGCAATCCAGGGGACCGTGTCGCCGTCGCCCTTCAGATCGTCGCCGTGACATTCCTTGCAGGCGATGGTCTTCTCGCCATCCTCCGACGTCACCAGATCCTTGCCTTTCGCAAGCGTGCCTGGCGCCACATAGGCGGTGTATGTCACGTCGGGATCGCGATTTTCGGCACGCTCGGAATCGTCCGGCACTTCGATGATCCGGCTGCCAGTCGGCTCCGTGCCTCCGCCCGGCGCCTTCATCAGCATCCCGCCGCTGACGATGGTCGCCGGCGCCATGGCAGCTTCGACCACCTTCACAAAGGAAGCGGGTTTGAGTTTGCTGAAATAGGTCGCCGCCTGATCGACCTCCGCATCCGTGACTGATTTTACTAATTGCAGCATCAGATTCTGCGGCACGCGCCGGGGTTCGGAGCCGTTCCGGTCGCCGGCCCGGAAATTCATCACCTGCTGTTTGATGTAGTAGGCCGATTCTCCCGCAATCGCGGCGTTCTCCGGCCGTCCCGCGCCGTTCGGCAAATGACAATAGCCGCAGGCGCGCACCGCGGGCGGCCGGCCCTTCGCCACGATCGCCGGCATGGGCGGATGTTCATTGGGGCGCCCGTCGGGAACGCCGTCGCGCCCGGTGATCTGTGCCGCGGTCAAAGCGACGTTGCTGCCGGGCACATGCCTTGGCGCCACGTTGTCCGGCGCGGTTTGGGCGGCGCCCGGCGCATTCAGCGGATAGGCCCATGGTGGGGCTTCGGCGGCATGGGCGGAAGCGGCGCAGAGTAGCAATGTGCTGACTGACAATGCTACCCGCGCAGTGTGGTCAGTGCTCATCGGATCAGGCCCTCCGGCGCACTACGTTTGCCGCTCGCTACGCTCGCGCCCCAACGGCGCTCCGTGCCCCGCGAGCGACGCGCCCGCGCCGCCGCAATCCAAACAGATGTCGCGCAAAGCGCGCCGCGAGCGGCGCATAGCGCCGCCGCAATCCAAACAGATGTCGCGCAAAGCGCGACAGACCCCGTAAACAGGGGAAGAAACATTGTTACGGTGCGCCGCTGATGTTGCGGAAACGCTGAACCCGCTGTCCCTGCACTTCGGCGGTGTAGATGTTGCCTTCCTTGTCGATGGCGATGTTGTGCAGGTTCTCGAACTCGCCGGGGCTGCGGCCGACGCGCCCAAAGCTGCCCACCACCTGACCGTCGCTCCCGCGCAGAATGTGGATTTCGCCGTTCGGGTCATCCGAAGTGAACCACCAGGTCTGTGCCTTGTCCGGCCAGAACACCGTCGATCCCGTCACGCCCGGCGCCGTTGAGTCGCGCAGTACGGGATATTCCTTCAGGAACTTGCCATCCTTGGTGAAGATCTGGATGCGATTGTTCGCCCGGTCGCTGACCACAACGCGGCCGTCGTTGGTGATGCGAATGCCGTGCACCGGATTGGCGAATTGCTGGGGCAGCACATTCGGATCATAGGTGATCTTTTCATCCGTCGGCGGCTTGCCATAGGCGCCCCACATGCGTTTGAACGCACCGGTATCGGCGTCGAACACGATCACCCGGTGATCGAAATAGCCATCGGCGACGTACAATTCGTTGGTTGCGGGATCGACGATCATATCGGCGGCGCGTCCCACGCGCGCCGTGTCGAGGCTGTTGGTCTGCTTGGCGGACTTGCCGATCTGCATCAGGAATTTACCGTCATGGGTGAACTTCAGCACCATGCCGTCGTTCATGCCATTGCCGGCCAGCCAGACATTGCCTTTGTAATCCACGAACATGCCGTGTTCGTTCTGCGGCCAGTCATAGCCCTTGGCCGTTTCCGGCCCGCCCCAGGCCTGCAGCACATTGCCCTGCTGATCGAACTGAACCACCGAAGGTGCGGTGAAGCAGCACTTGGACTTGTCGCCGCGTTGCGCCCGCTTGTCGCGATCATTCACCGTCCGCGGACGTTGACTGA
>JANWHR010000137.1 GCA_025450355.1 Micropepsaceae bacterium | reverse complement strand
CCGTTCGATGGCGACCTCGACGACTATCGCAATCTTGTGCTTTCCGCAGACTCACGCGAGCCCGAATCGACGGTGGTAAAGCCGCCGTCGAGATCGGAACAGCGGCGCCACGCAGCCGAACGAAGAAATGCACTGAAGCCGCTGAAAGATTCGATGGATAAATGGGAGCACGAAGTGGCGCGACTGCACGCGGAGGTCGAGCGGCTGGACAGAGCGCTGGCCGCACCTGGCCTGTTCTCGGCCGCACCCGCGGAAGGCACCCGTTTGTCGAAAGCGCGTGCCGAAGCATTGCGGCGACAGAAAGAAGCCGAGACGCGGTGGGTCGAGGCCGCGGAAGACTACGAAACCGCGCAGGAGGGATGAATCAGTTCAGCTGTGATGGAAAGCCGATCGTGATCTCAGCCCGTTTGCTGTTCCCATTTTCCGGATGCGCTCTGGCGCCACAGGTTTGCGGTGAGACCGGATTGTTTCGCATTCTGCCACGATGACTGCGCGGCTTCGAACAACTGCTTATCCTGACCATCGAACAGAACGACGACCCGGTGGAAATTGCCGAAGCCGTCTGCACCCCACTGCGCGGGTATTGCGGCACCCGCAATAAACAGCACCGTCGCGCCATTCGGGTTTTCCGCACCCGTGGTCAGATAGACCGGTTGCCGGTTTGGACAGGGTGTCTCCGGCGTACCGTGCGCGAGGAAACTCTGCTCCGACCAGGTCCAGAGCCAGCTGTCCAGAGCGTTCATGCGTTCGATTGAATCAAAACGCACGATTGCGCGCCAGGCACGCTCGACGGTGCGCTCGAGCAGGCCAGGAAGGATGTCCTCGAGCGCTTTGCGTTCAAGGCAGTAAAAGATGATTTCAGGCATCATTCCGAATATTCGGCAACGAGCCGGTTCAGGGTGCGCACGCCCCATCCGGTGCCCCAGGACGGGATCTGCGGCTTCTGCTCGCCGTCCTGCCAGGCGACGCCGGCGATGTCGAGATGCGCCCAGGGCACTTTGTTGACGAATCGCTGCAATATCTGTGCGGCCGTAATGGATCCCGCATGAGGTCCACCGATATTTTTCATGTCGGCAATTTTCGATTTTACCAACTGGTCATACGCATCCCCGAGCGGCAGGCGCCAAACCGGCTCGCCCTCTCTCGCGCCCGCCCTGACGATGTTTTTCGCGAGCTCATCATCGTTGCTGAACAGGCCCGCATGCTCGGCACCGAGTGCGACAACGATGGCGCCGGTGAGTGTTGCCAGGTCCACCATAAAACGCGGCTTGAAGCGCGACTGCGCATACCAGAGCACGTCGGCGAGAACGAGGCGGCCCTCGGCGTCCGTATTGAGAATCTCGATGGTCTGCCCGGACATGGTTTTGACAATGTCGTTCGGCCGCTGCGCGTTGCCATCCGGCATGTTCTCGACCAATCCCACCAGACCGACGACATGGCTGCGCGCCTTTCGCGCCGCAAGCGCATGCATCAGACCGGCAACGGCGGCGGCGCCGGCCATATCGCCTTTCATGCCAGTCATGGAATTGGCCGGTTTCAGGGACAAACCGCCGGAATCGAAGCACACGCCCTTGCCGATGAAGGCGAGCGGACCGGCGCCATTTCTGTTCCGGCCGCGCCGGCCGTCCCATTGCATCACCACCAACCGCGATGGGTGCGCGCTGCCCTGCCCCACGCCCAGGAGCGCATTCATCCCGAGTTTTTTCATCGCCGGGACATCGAGGATTTCCACGGTGACGCCGAGCTTTTCCAATTCTCGCGTGCGGCGGGCAAATTCATCTGGATACAGAATATTTGCAGGTTCATTCACAAGGTCGCGGGCCAGAAAGATTCCCGCGCCGACCGCGGCGAGCCCGGCCCACAGTTTCCGTGCCTCGGCGGCTTCAGACGTGGAGATCACCACCCGCTTCAGCGTCGGACGCTCTTCCTCCCTGACACTGCGGTAGTGATCAAAGCGATAGCTGCGGAGCTTCGCGCCGAGAGCGATATGCGCCGCAAGTTCAGCTTCGGACAGCGGCGCCTTTTTGGGGCGTTCGATCGCAATGGTCAGTGTCTCTTCTCCGCCCACGCTCAGGCGGCCAACAAGGCTGGCGGCAAGACGTTCCGCCGCAGCGGTGGTGAAGTCCTCGGCTTTGCCCAACCCCAGCAGAACAACTCTCGTGGGCTTGATCCCTGCGGGAACCAGCAATTCCAGGCTGTGGCCTGTCTGGCCGCGAAACCGGCCGGCCGCGAGCGCCCGCGAAACCACCCCTCCCGTCGCATCATCCACCGACGCTGCGGGATCGGTCAATTTGCCGCCATCGAGCACACCTACCGCAAGCGCGCCCTCTCCAAAACCTCGCAGGCGATCGAATGAAATTTCCATGCCCCGCTCCGCAAACATTCACGCTACCAGATAACAGATCGCGGTCGAGCCCGAGCATTTTTTCTGACGGACGCCGGGTTTTCTGCTACCCAATTCGTCATGCGGAGTCTGTTCTCCTACATCTTTCGCCAGATCGCCGGGCCGTTCCTGCTTTTCACAGTTGTGCTGACGCTGGTGATCTGGATGACACAATCACTGCGGCTCCTGGACGTGGTGATCAATCGCGGGCAATCGGCGGCAATCTTCGTCTGGTTGACCATGCTGATGCTGCCGAGCCTGCTGGTGGTCATCGTGCCGATCGCCTTTTTCGGCGCCGCGCTTTACGTGCTGAACCGGCTGAATACCGACAGTGAACTGGTCGTGATGTGGTCGGCCGGCGTCAGCCGGTTACAGACTGCGATACCGGTGATTTGCGCCGCAATGATCGCCATGGCGATTACCTACGCATGCAGTCTCTACCTGATGCCGCTCGGCCAGCGCAGCATGAATGCCAAGCTGTTCGATATCCGTGCCGACATTGGAGCCGCAATCCTGCGCGAAGGGACATTCACCTCACCAAGCGACGGTTTGACCGTGTTTATCCGCGACCTTGCCCCCGGCGGCGTGATCCGCGGAATCCTGGTGCACGACAACCGGAAGGCACTCCGCCCCTCTACCTATCTGGCAGAATCCGGGACGCTTGTGCAGACACCGCAGGGGCCGCGGCTGATTATGTCCAATGGCCATATCGAACAAACGGAAGCGGGCGGAGCCCGGTTGTCGATGCTCAAATTCGACCGTTACGTATTCGATCTGGATCAGTTCGCCGGTCCCCACCGCGCCGCCGACAGAGACACAAGCGAGCAATATCTCTCCAGCCTTCTCCATCCTCCGGCCGCGGCAAACGAGAGGGTCAAGGCAAATTTTGTGGCGGAGGCGCACAACCGGATCGCGGCGCCATTTTATTGCATCGCATTTGCGCTGATTGCGCTGGTGGCGACCGGCAAGGGCCCCATGACGCGTGGAAGTTACGCCCTGCGGTTGACGGCGGCAGGATTGTCCGGCGCCGCTCTGCGCCTGCTGGGCTATGCCGCGCAGGGAATGGCAGCGCGCAACCCCGCGCTGCTGTTTCTGCTCTACGTGATCCCGGCTGCGGGGATACTGGTGGCTGCGGCCGGTCTGCGCGGCTTGCGGCTGCCACTGGATTTCCTTCACCGGCCGCGGCTCTCAATGGAGCAAGGGACGGCATGAACTGGTCGCCTACGCTGATGGCCTATCTCGCCCGACGGTTTACGATTTCCGTGGCCATCGTCTTTGTCGTGCTGTCTGCACTCGCGTTGTCGCTCGACCTTGCCGATCAGTTCACCCGAACGGGCGATCACGGCATTCCGGGCAGCATCGTGTTGAGCATGAGCCTGCTGAAGCTCCCCGATATTGCCCAGAAACTTTTGCCCTTTGCCGTGCTGCTGGGTGCCGTGCATGCGTTTGCACGCATGTCGAAAAGTCATGAACTGGTTGCCGCGCGGGCTGCTGGCGTGTCCGCATGGGAATTTCTCGCGCCACCACTCGCCGCCTCAATCGTGCTCGGCATCATCGCGATGACCCTTTTCAGTCCGATGGCCGCTTCACTGCTGGCGCAATATACACGTCTCGAAGCACGTTATGTGCATGGTCAGGCGTCGCAATTGGCTGTGTCATCCACCGGACTGTGGCTTCGACAGGGTGATGGCGAGCATCAATCCGTCGTTCATGCGCTGCGCGTTGCGGATCAGGGCGTACATCTCGAGGATATTATCGTCTTCAACTATGAGGATCAGGATCGCTATGCAGGCAGGATCGATGCCGCTTCCGGCGACCTTAAGAATGGTTATTGGCACCTGATCAATGCTTGGGTGAGCGGCGCTGACGGACGTCCGGTTCATCGCGCCACTTACGATCTGCCGACGGAGATGACTCCCGCTCAGATCGAAGAAAGTTTTGCCTCGCCGGATACGATTTCGTTCTGGGAATTGCCGCGCTTCATCGCCAATGCCGAGGCGGCGGGATTCTCCGCGCTGCGGCATAAAATCTACTGGTATTCGCTGCTTGCTTCACCGCTACTGTTTGCGGCGATGGTGTTCATGGCAGCGAGTTTTTCGCTTCACCTGGTGCGCCTCGGAGGACAGGCGCAGTTGCTGGTTGCGGCCATCGTGGCCGGATTCGGGGTTTACTTCCTTGGCGATCTCACACGGGCACTGGGTCAATCGGGCATGCTTCCGCCGCCCCTGGCTGCAGTGGCGCCCGCAGCCGCCGCGCTGTTGCTCGGCATGACCTTGTTGTTTCACGAGGAAGACGGGTGAATTCAGGGACCGGAACAGCAAGAGCCGCAAGGGAGGAGCTCAATGCGGGTTTTGGTCCTATTTGCGCCCTTCGACGTGCTTTCCGGAAAGTCGTCACACCAAGGCGGGCGCTCGATGATTCGGCGCGCTGCCCGGCAACACCGCTTTTCGGATTGCTGCGAGGCGCTGCGCTCGCCGGCATCGCCCTGCTGACCGGTGGCGCGGCGCCGGTGCCTGCGCCGCGGCAAATTCTGCTGCAGGCCGATCAGATCACTTACGACACTTCAAAAGGTCTCGTCACCGCCCAGGGCCATGTCGAGATTTCCGACCAGGAACGGACGCTGATCGCGGATCAGGTCACGTACAACGAGAATACCGATCTGGTCACGGCGTCCGGCCACGTCAGCCTGCAGGATGAAACGGGCAATGTCGCCTTCGCGGATCAGGTCGAGTTGACGCGCGACCTGCGCGAGGGGGCACTCCAGGGATTCGCGGCACTGCTCGGGCAGAAAGGGAGGCTGGCGGCAAATTCGGCGGAACGTCAGGAGGGCCGCTTCACGATAGCAAATGGCGCCGTCTATACGCCCTGTGAAATCTGTCGGGATAGCGGTGCGCAGCCAACCTGGGAAATCCGCGCGGCCCGTATCGTCCACGACCAGCTCGAAAAGCGGGTGTGGTTCGAGGACGCCTCGCTGGAGTTTCTCGGGATTCCTGTCCTGTATCTTCCCATCTTCTCGCAGTCCGATCCCACGGTGCGATATCAGAGCGGGTTCCTGCTGCCGGATGTCGGCGACAGCGGGCTTTTGGGCCCGTTCGTCAAATTACCCTACTATATCAATCTGTCGGAAAGCAGTGATCTTACCATCGAGCCGTTCCTGACGGTTCAGGCCGGACAGGCGCTACAAACCGAATATCGTCAGCGTTTCGTATCCGGTGGCGGGATCTGGTTGCAGGGATCCGGCGCTTACGATGGAGATGCGCGGGACCAATCGGGACAAAGCACCTGGATGAGCAGTCTGTTCGGGCAGGGGCGAATCCCGTTGACCAACGACTGGCGCGTTGGCTTCGATACCCAGCTTTCTTCCAACAAGACCTATCTCCATCGCTACGAACTGTCGAATACAGATCGCCTGACGAATGATGTGTTCACGGATTTTGAGGACGGGCGGAGCCGCGGCGCGGTGATCGGTTATTATTTCCAGAGCCTGCGCGGCAATGAGTTTCAGTCGGAAATACCCTTCGTGCTGCCGTCGCTCGACTATACGTTTATCCCAGATGATTTTGTCTGGGGCGGCCGGTTCAAGGCCGATGCGAGCACACTTTATCTGGGGCGCGGCACGGGAACAGACATGTTCCGGGGGTCGACCGACGTGGACTGGCGTCGTCCCTACACCACAAACGATGGCCAGATCGTAACGCTAGAGGGATTTGCGCGAGCAGATGCCTATTACGTGCGGGATGCGCTGGCGGAAGCGCCTGGCGCCCGCGCCAATACTGAAACCATTTCGCGTGGGCTGGGATTTGCGATGCTCGAATGGCGCTGGCCATTTGCCGGCAATATCGAGGCTCCGCTCATCCCGGACGGCACCAGCCTTGTCGTCGAGCCGATTGCGCAATTGATCGCTGCGACGAACGGCGGCAATCCCGCGGGTCTGCCGGACGAAGACAGTATTGCTTACGCGCTCTCCGCTACGAATGTGTTCAGCCCGAATCCCTCGCCAGGTCTTGATCTGTGGACAGGCGGTGCACGTTCCACGTTCGGGGTGCGCTCAACCGCCCTGCTGCCCTCGGGCAGTCAGATCGTGGCGCTGCTGGGTGAGCAGTACCGTTTTACTCCCGAGAGGGACCTCCCGGCGGGCCTGCGACTCGACACCGAAGCGTCCGATATCGTGGGACGCATCACGGCCGATTTTGCTCCGAATTTTTCCGTGACGCACCAATTCACGATTGACCCGCACAGCGGGAGCGTTCGCCAGAATGAACTGTACATCACCGGAAAAATCGGTTTGTCCACAATTGAACTCAGCTATCTGAAACTGCCGCCGGCCGCCTCTGATCCGTCGATCGGTCATCAGGAACAGATCAACCTGAACACGACGGTCATCCTGTATCAGAACTGGGGCGTGTTCGGCGAGGTGAGACGTGACCTGGCACAGGGCAAGATGCTGGAATCCGGCTTTGGAATTACCTATGACAACGACTGCTTCGTCGCTGCCATCGGGTTCCATCGGCGCTACACCACGATTCTGGACCTGCCGCCCTCCTCATCCATTGTTTTTCACATCGGGCTGAAAACCGGGGCGAGAGGCACCACGGGATAACCGGTCCTGCACAGGATGCTTGCGGCCAGACCTGAAATGCGT
>JANWHR010000136.1 GCA_025450355.1 Micropepsaceae bacterium | reverse complement strand
GGACGCCATGATCAATGCCGTGGTGCCCGATTCGGTGGGAATGTTGGGATCCGCCCCCGCTTCCACGAGGACCTTGATCACATCAAGGTTGTTGACTTCCGCGGCGAGCACCAGCGGGGTCGCACCCTGCAGAAGAATCTCAGTGACGGTCAGGGCGGTGCGCCGCTTGATAGCGACATTCGAGCCGTTCTTGATCTCGGCGGCGGCCTTTGCCTTGTCCTGCGTAATCCGGAGATTTGGGTCGGCGCCATGTTTCAGGAGCGACTTGACGATGTGCAGGGTGGCGTCTCTGGTGTCGAAGTCGATGCCGTAGTCGGAATCCCGCACGGCCTTGTGCAACGGGGCATAACCATCCTTATCGACTGCGTTTGGATTGGCGCCGCTGTCCAGCAGGAAATCCACCGCGTTTACATTGCTCATCGCGCTGGCGATCAGCAGGGGGGTCAGACCCGACTTTGGCTGCGCGTCGTTCACTTTCGCCCCGGCGCCGAGCAGAATACGGCCGCTGTCCACAGCGTCCTGCTGGGCGGCAAACATCAACGGGGTAAATCCGGATTTGGAAGCGAGCTCCACGTCGGCGCCGTGCTTCACCAGCTCCGCGACGACGGGCGCGTGATGTTCGGTAATCGCCGACATCAGGGCGGTTTGCCCGGCATTGTCCTCCTGCGCGTTGGGATTTGCACCGCCCGCCAACAACGCGCGCACCGTCTCGACATGTCCCCGCTTGGCCGCCAGCATCAGCGGTGTCTCGCCCGACATCAGCGCCTTGTTGGCATCCGCTCCGGCGGCCAGCAGCTTCATGGTCATTGCCGGATCGGCAAACTCCGCGGCGGCGTACAGCGGCGTGGCCCCGAATTCATTGGCCGCCCTGGCATTCGCGCCTGCGTGCAGGAGAAGATCGGCCATCGCCAGATCGTTGTGGGTGGCTGCCCAGACCAGCGCGTCCGTACCGTCGAGACCGGCAACATCCTGTTTGCTGCGGCCCTTCAGCAAATTCTGCACGGCCGCCCGGTCGCCATCCTTCGCGGCAGTTGCCAGCGACATGTCGCTGCCACCGGCTGCATACGCGGCGCCGGCCAGGATCGTTGATCCCATCAATGCCGCCAGAATCGTTGCTTTCGTAGTCATCGCAATTCTCCCGATTGGACCGTGTTCCGAAACCAAACCAAGGCGGGCGAGACGCCCGCGGTACGAATGGGAGGTCCCGGCGCAGGAACCTCCCGGACCGGGATTCAGATTCTCGCCAACTTCGTTTGACCGCTCGGCAACTCAAGCCGGCCGGTGCTGTCGCCAAGCTTGTCCACGTGAGGAACGCCCGCCTTGTCCAGCATGGTGAGAAGCAGATTGGCCATGGGCGTGCGGTTGGGATATTTGACATGCATCCCACCCCTGATCCCGCCGATGCCGCTGGCGACAAGCAGGAGCGGCAGATCGGTGTAAAGATGCAGATTGGCGTCGCTCAGGCCCGCCCCGTACAGGATCAGCGAATGATCGAGCAGTGAGCGGTCGCCATCCTTCGTGTCGCGCAGCTTGCCGAGGTAATAGGCCAACATCTTCATATGCAGGTTGTTGATCTGCGTGGTCTTGATCTGCTTCTCGCGATCGCCCTGATGATGCGTGCACGGATGATGGGCGTCGCCGAATCCCAGTTCGGGATAGGCGCGTCCGCTCATTTCATGGCCCATCTGGAAGGTGATGACGCGCGTCATGTCGGTCTGCCATGACAGAACCATCAGATCGGCCATCAGCTTGAAATAATCCGAAAACACTTCCGGCGCGCCAACCGGGCTGCCGACGGGCAGAGCATGAATGTCCTGCTTCTCCGCCAGCTTCATGCGCCGCTCGACGTCGCGCACGGCATCGGTGTACTCGTCCACCTTGGCGCGATCGGTTCCGCCAACCTTCCCGCGCAAGCGCTTGATGTCCGCGTTGACCGCGTCGAGGATGCTCTTGTCTTCCTGCCGTATCTCCAGGCGCGCCTTCGGATCCGTGCCGCCATCACCGAACAGACGTTCGAAAATCGCGCGTGGCCGGTTCTCCATCGGCAGCGGGGAAGTGTCGTTGCGCCATGAGATTGTGTCGTAATAGGCGCAGCCGTAAGCGGACTCGCAGGCGCCCACGATTTCCGCCGATTCCAGGCCGATTTCGAGCGAGGCGAGCTGGGTGTATTTGCCGAATTCCCGCGCGGCGATCTGGTCGGCGGAAATTCCCGCGTGCAGATCGGCGCCAGAGGTCATCTTCGCGTGGGTACCGGTCAGATAGGCGGTGCAGGCGCGCGGATGATCGCCGCCCACTTCGCCGTCACGGCCCGCGGCCTGCTGATTGTCCAGCCCGCCGATCACGACAAAGCGATCGCGGAAAGCCTCAACCGGCTTGAGATTCGGCGTCATTTCCCAATTGGCGCCTACGGCCTTCGGCGACCACTCATGATTCAAATCGAATATCCCGTTGGGCACTTCCATGAACGCCAGACGGATCGGGCGTTTGGTTTCCGCAGCAAAGGCCGGGGTCATCGCATCCAGCATGGGCAGGGCAACTGCCGCGCCGGCGCCGCGCAAAAAGGTTCGGCGAGGAATGTATTTTCTAGACATTACCATCTTTGGTTCTCCTCATCTGGAAGGGAGTGCTGTTGACGATGCCAAGAATAATCGACGACCAGGTTTGGTTTTCCGGCTCTGCGTCACGCGTGATTTTGCGAATGACGGGACGGTCGTACTCTTCCACGCCGCGGCCGAGCGCATAGGTCAGAAGCCGCTCGGTGAAGTTTTCAACGAACATGTCGCGCTTTTGGACCAGCAGCTTGCGCAATCCCTCCGGCCCGGTGAAAGGCGTGCCATCGGGCAGCGTCCCGGACGCATCGATCTTTGCCGTTCCCGGTCCCGTGTCGTCGCGCCATTTTCCGATGCCGTCGAAATTGTCCAGCGCGAAGCCAAGCGGATCGGTCATCCGGTGACATGCGGCGCATTGCGGACTGGCGCGGTGCAACTCCATGCGTTGGCGCATGGTCAGTTTCTGCGTGGACTGATCATCCTTCAGCGACGGCACGTTGGGCGGCGGCGGTGGCGGCGGTGTGCCCAGCAGTTGCTCGAGCACCCATTTGCCGCGAATGGTGGGTGCGGTGCGGTTGGGATAGGACGTCACCGCCTCGATACTGGCCTGCCCCAGCAGGCCGAAGCGTCTTGGGTCGGTCAGCTTCACGCGACGGAATTCGTTGCCGTAAATGCCCTTGATTCCGTAGTGCTCCGCCATGCGCTGATTGAGGAAGGTGTAATCGGTGCTGAGCAGATCGACGACACTGTGATCCTCACCCACCTGACTTTCGACCAGAAGCTCCGTTTCCTCCTTCATCGACTGGCGCAAATTTTCGTCGAACGTCATGAAAGTCGATGTGTCCGGCGAAATCCGGTCGATGTTGCGCAGGAACAGCCACTGCCCGACGAAGTTCTGGATCAGCGCCTCCGAGCGGGAATCCGCCATCATGCGCTTGACCTGTGCCCGCAGGACCGCCGGATCGTGCAGTTGGCCTTTCTCCGCAATCGTCAGCAACTCCTCGTCCGGAATGCTGCTCCAGAGGAAGAACGACAAACGCGATGCAAGTTCGACATCGCTGATCCGGTACACGGTTCCGGGCGCGGCGTTCGGCGGATCAACCTCGGCACGGAAGAGGAAACCGGGCGAGACCAGAATCTTCTGCAACGCGAGTCTCACGCCCGCTTCGAAACCGCCGTTCTCCGCACCCTCCCTGTAGAGCGCCAGCAGCTCCGGCATGTCGTCGGCGGTCAGGGGCCGGCGATAGGCGCGGTGCGCGAGATTGGACAGGATTTTTTCCGCACAGGCCGCTTCATCGCTGGCGCCGGACGGGTGACAGATGAATATCCTGTCGCGCGAAACCGTGTGACCCTCACCTTCGACATTGAAGGGGCCAGCAACAGTCACGCCGGACACGCCTTCAAAATAGGTCTTCACGTCGTCGTCGCGGACCTTGTCGATGATGCCTTCCTTAAGCACCGAATCCTTCAGGAAAAATGCCCCGATCTCGCGCGTCCCCGCCTTGACGCTCAGACGGACGTGCAAGTTCGCATCGGGCGGCGTTCCGCCGCCGAGCACGATCTTTTTCTTGCTGGCCGGAATTGTGAACAGTTGCAGTCTTTGATCGTCGAGCCTGAGATCGAGCTTTCGCTCGCGCTCCATGCCGAGATATTCGTCGTTCCGGTTGCGTTGCAGCGCGACCGAAATCTCATAATCGCCGTCCACGGGGAAGAAGTGGCGAATGACCGTGCCGCCGCGCGAACCGATCGGCGCGTCGTCACTGAGACGGTTGTCCTGAATAAGCCCGTGCGGAACGCTATAGGTCTGATAGGACGCGGGAAGCGTCATGTCTCCAACCGCGGTGCGGCTGATCTTGCGCGCAGCCGACAGATAACGTTCCAGCAACACCGGCGATACCTGCAGCACGTCGCCGATATTGTCGAAGCCGTAGCCGATGTCGTCGGCCGGCAGCATGTCCGAAACGTCAATCTCCAGCCCGAGCAGATCGCGCACGGCGTTGGCATATTCCGTCCGGTTGAGACGATGCAGCGTGGGCCTGCCCGGATTGGGCCGGACCTGCGCCAAACGATCGCGTTCGTTCTCGATGGCCGAGACCAGCGCCCGGTACGTGACCTCCTTCGGTCGCGGCATGCCGGCAGGCGGCATCTCCCGGCTGCGCAGCTTGCGCAGAATCTTCTCCCACGTCTCGCCATTCTTGCCGAGGTCGGAAAGGTCCAGCGATTCGAGATTCAGTTTCGCGCGCGCCTTGGGACCGAAATGGCAGGTGTCGCAATAGACTTTCGTGGTTTGCCAAAACGTCTGCTGGTCGAATGCGGCGCGATGCGCAGCGGCTGCGGCCGCAGAAGGGGTGCTTTCAGACAGAGATGTCGCCGGCAGGACAATGACGCCCGCCAACGCGATGCCTACTGCGCCCAGTGACCGGGTACGAATCATTCGCTCCCTCCCGACTGGAACCAACGCGAAAGAATGATCGAGGTTACACGAATGTAACTTGGGCTACAACCAGCAGTGTTAGTGCCTGGCGCGATTTAATTCTCCGGTTCGGACCGGCTTTCGCCCAAACCGAATCACCCGATTTGTCATTCCCGCGAAACACCTTACCGGGTTCCGCGACTCGCGAGGCGGGCGTCAGTTGACGCAATATTCCTTTTTCAGCGCGCAGGCTTTCTCGGTGTCGGCCGCGCCCTCGTCGTTCTTCATCAGGCGGTAATAGGCGAAGCTGCGCATGTTATAGGCGTCGGCATTTTTGGGATCGGCCGTCAGCGCAACACTCAGGTCATCGATGGCGGCCTGGTAATCCATCTTCCCGAATTTGATTGCGCCCCGGCGGAAATAGGAATCGCCGTCATCGGGCTTCAGCTTGATCGCCGCGTCGAAATCCGCGAGCGCCTGATCCTGCTGCCCCTTCCTGAGCAAGGCAATGCCGCGGCTGGCGTAATCGTAATAAAGCATCGGCGTCACCTGCTTCGAATCGATAATCGCCGTGAACAGACGAATCGCACCGTCGTTGTCGTTCTTGTCGAGGGTTGCCAGGGCTTCGGTCTCCTGCGGCGTGAATACGCTTTTGGGCGCGGCAGGCGCGGCAGGCGTTGGCGGTTTTGCGCTCGCCTGTTTGATGTCCGGATTCTGGAATACCAGAACTTCCGTTCCGGTCTGCTTGCCATTGCTGTCGTAAAGCTGTTCGCGGAAACTGATTGTACCGTCCGGCAACATCACCTGGCTGCCGAGCGCGGCAATGCCCTTCCCCTTGTAAAACTGGTAGGTGACCGTGGTGTCGCTGGCGCGCGACCAGGTGCCGGAATCGAAAGCGCTCATGCCCGTGATCGGGTGCGGCTTGCCATCCGGTACGGCGTCCAGCGTCGCCTTGACCGGCTTTCCGTCCGCATCGCTGCCTTCAAGATTGATCACATTTCCGGCCGCGTCGCCGAAGGTGAGCGTCATGTCCTTGTAGCGCGCGGGTCCGGGCTTGAAGGTCGATTTCGCCGCATCGTATTTCCAGGTCCCCTTGGGTGGCGGGTTTTGCGCATTGACGGCCTGGGGAAGTGCAACGGTCAACAACGCGAGCATTGCGCCGGTGACGGTTCTGCCAAATGCGGAAGCTGCAAATTTCATCGGGTCTTCCCCAGTTTTCAAGGGTCGGGATGCGCTGCCGCCGCCGGGTCGCCCGGGCACGGAGCCTCTATACGGTTGCCGCTTTTCGCGCGGCAAGGCAAGCCCTTCGGCGCGAAGCGGCGACTCGTTGGACCGCGGGCTTCCAGCCCGCATCCTTTCTATCACATCGGTTCAGGGCCGCGGGAAATCGCCGCCACCCCGGTGCGGCTGACTTCAACCAGGCCGAGAGGCCGCATCAGTTCGATGAAGGCATCGATCTTGTCGGTGACGCCGGTGATTTCAAACACAAAGCTGGAATGCGTGGTGTCCAGCGCCTTGGCGCGGAACACCTGCGACACCCGCATCGCCTCAACCCGCTTCTCGCCTGAGCCGGCCACCTTGACCAGCGCCATCTCGCGTTCGATGCCGGGCTTTTCCACGGTAATGTCCACGACACGGTGCACGGGGACCAGCCGCCCCAGCTGCGCCTTGATCTGCTCGATCACCGCAGGCGTGCCGGATGTCACCACGGTGATCCGCGACTTGTGCGAAGTACGGTCGATTTCGGCAACGGTCAGGCTCTCGATGTTATAGCCGCGCCCGGCGAACAGGCCGATGACGCGCGCAAGCACCCCCGGCTCGTTGTCCACGGTCACGACCATGGCATGACGTTCGCTGCGTGGCTCCTGTGCTGACATTTCCCTCCTCCGAATCCGCCTCCCCCTTGTGGGCGGAGCTATCGAATACTCTCAAACTTCGCCTCCCCCTTGTGGGGAGGCCCGCACTTTGCCCTTCGCAAAGTGCGGGTGGGGGTATGCCGCAAATTCCCACCGGAAGGAATCTCCTTACACCATCACTTTGCCTTCTTCGGTGACTTCCGGTTCCTGGTCGGAATCCGAAAGGATCATTTCATCATGCGCGGCGCCCGAAGGAATCATCGGATAGCAGTTCTCATGCGGATCGACGCGCACGTCGAACAGCACCGGGCGGTTGACGGTAATCATGGTACGGATTTTTTCGTCCAGCTCATCCGGTTTTTCCGCGCGCAGGCCCACCGCACCATAGGCTTCGGCCAGCTTGACGAAATCCGGCAGCGCCTCCGAATAGGAATGGGAATAGCGCCCGCCGTGCAGCAGTTCCTGCCACTGGCGAACCATGCCCATATACTCATTGTTCAGGATGAAAATCTTGATCGGCAGATCATACTGCACGGCCGTGGACAGTTCCTGCATCGTCATCTGCACGGAGGCCTCGCCGGCGATGTCGATCACCAGCGAACCGGGATGAGCGATTTGCACCCCGATGGTGGCGGGCAGGCCATAACCCATCGTGCCCAGTCCGCCTGAGGTCATCCAGCGGTTGGGCTCCTCGAATTTGAACCTTTGCGCCGCCCACATCTGATGCTGACCGACTTCGGTGGTGATGTAGGTGTCGTAGCCGCGCGTCAGCTGATAGAGCCGGTCGATCGCATATTGCGGCTTGATCAGCTTTTTCGAGTTGCGATAGGCGAGCGAATCGCGCGCGCGCCATTCGTCGATCCGATTCCACCACAGCTTGACGTCCGGATCGGCAACGAGTTTTTCTTCCTTCCACACCGCGATCATGCGGCTGAGCGCGTGCGCGGCATCCGCGATGACCGGCAGGTCCACCCGGATGTTCTTGTTGATCTGCGACGGATCGATATCGAGATGGATTTTCTGCGATCCGGGTGAAAACGCATCGACGCGCCCTGTGACGCGATCATCGAAGCGCGAGCCCAGCGCAATCAGAAGATCGCAGCGGTTGGCAGACAGATTGGCCTCATAGGTGCCGTGCATTCCGATCAGCCCCAGCCACTGCGGGTCGGATGCGGGATAGGCGCCGAGCCCCATCAGCGTGGAGGTGATGGGAAAGCCGGTGAGTTTCACCAGCTCGCGCAACAGGCGGCTCGCTTCCGGCCCCGAATTGATGATTCCGCCGCCGCTGTAAAACACCGGCCGTTTCGCCGCCGCCATCATGCGCACGGCCGCCCGGATCGCGCCCTCATCCGGTTCGATGCGGGGGTGATAGGCGCGTGGCGGCGTCGCGTCCGGGCCGGTATAGGCGGTGCGTTTGAACTGAACGTCTTTCGGAACGTCCACCACCACCGGGCCGGGCCTGCCGGTCGTCGCGATCTGGAACGCCTCATGCATCACCCGCGGCAGGTCTTTCACGTCGCGGACCAGCCAGTTGTGCTTCGTGCACGGGCGCGTAATCCCGACCGTGTCGCATTCCTGGAACGC
>JANWHR010000135.1 GCA_025450355.1 Micropepsaceae bacterium | reverse complement strand
GTTGGCCTGACGTTGCCATTCGGTCCGTGCATCCGCGATCACGCGGGCGGCATCCCCGGCCCATCGTTCTTTGGCGGCGGCGAAGCGATCCGCCTCGACCGCCTGCCACTGCGCTTCGGCTTGCGCGAGCGCGGCAGCGGATTCCTGCTGCCAGGCGGCACGTGCAACTTCGATTTCTGTTCGGCCATTCTTGAGGGCGCGAGTTGTCAGTTCGGACCACTCAGCTTTGGCAGTGGCGAAGCGTTGGGCCTCGCCGGCTTTCCATTTTGCCTGGGCCTGGGCGAGAGCTCCGGCCAACTTCTGCTGCCACGCACTATCGGTATTTCTGGCTTCCTTGCGGGCGTCCGCTGCGGCACGCTCCGTTTGCTCCAACCATTGCTTTTCGGCGGCAGCGGAGCGTTTTGCCTCCCCGGCTTTCCACTTCGCTTCGGCCTGGGCCAGTGTCGCAGCCGATTCCTGCTGCCACATGGATCGCGCGATTTCGGTCTCACTCCGGCCATTCTTGCGGGCGCGGGCCGTCTGTTCGGACCACTCGGCTTTGGCGGCTGCGAAACGTTCAACCTCCTCCGATGTCCATTTTGCCTCTGCCTGCGCGAGCGCATCGGCGAGCTTTTGCTGCCACGCACCGTTGGCGTTTTTGGCTTCCTTACGCGCATCCGCTGCGTTGCGCGACTGTTGTCGCGACCACTCTCCTTCCGCGGCCGCAGACCGTTCCGTCTCCTCCGATTTCCATTTCGCTTGCGCCTTCGTCAGTGCAGCCGTCATTTGCTGCTGCCATTTGTCGCGAGCCGACTCCATTTCGGCTCTGCTTTTTTCAGCCGCCGCCGCCAGCTTCTGCGACCATTGCACCTCGGCGGCTTTCCGGCGGCTTGCTTCCTGTGCTTTCCAGTTCTTTTCCGCCTCGGCGATCGCGGCGGCGATCTCCGGCTGGGACACGGCGCCGGACGCCCGGGAAGCGGCGGTTGCCCTCGCCGACTGTTCGACCCAATTCTGCTTCGCCGCGGCCAGACGTGCCGATTCAATGGATTTCCAGGCCGCCTCGGCTTCGGCCAATGCGGCCACGATCTCCCGTTGCCGCGTGTCACGCGCCCGGTCGAGCTCCGCGCGGGCAAGGGCGGTGACGCGCTCGGCCTCCAGAATCCAGGTTTTCTGAGCGGCCGCAAATCGCTCGCCTTCGCCAGCCTTCCACCGGACCTGCGCCGCCTCGACCGCGCTCGCGATTTCTTTTGCCCACTCTGAGCCGGCGGAACCGCCGCTGGATTCTTCTTCGGCTTTCGACCGGTACCTTGCGCTGGCCAGTGCTTGCCCGGTCTGCCGCGGCGAAACCTCGTTTTCGGCGTTGTCTGCTTCGGCAGGAGCGCTCTCTGCCGTCCGCCGCTCCGTTTGCCGCCTGTGCCCGGTTTCATATTCCGTATCCGGAACTACGATATCCTGGGTGTTGTCGGAGCCGGAATTCCGCCGTGTGCGACGCTTGTGATCCGAAGCCGGTAAAGCGTCGCCGGCGCCCAGCGGAACTTCGAGCACAGCCAGAGTATCACCACTTTCCAGGCCCAGAATTCGAACCGGCAGGCTGTGGGGCACCGGCGTCCCGGGCGGTGACAGATAGGAAACCTCCGTGCAGTCCGCCTCAGTCAGGGACCATGAGTTGTCGCCATTGTTTCGGCCACGGCTAAGCCGTGCGTGGCGCGGCAGGCGCTCGATACGGATGGACACCCGGCCATCGTTCCGGAACTGCCATATCAGCGGGGCAAGGCGCAGTGGAATCGCGTTGAGTACAGCTTCGGGCCGTGGCGCAGCTGTGGTGCGCTCGGATTGCTTCCGAACTGTGCTTTTTACGACTCTCATTTGGCGCATTCCGGCGGCGGCGCGCCTGTCTCAAAGATCAAATGCTCACCTGCTTTCGCGACGACAGGCGCATGTCGCCCGCACGATCTTAACCTTCGTGCTTTCTCAGCGGGTTACCGCTGCCATTCGTATTTGATTACAATGCGTGTGATCGCATCAGAATCGCGAAAGCCCATTAGCCAAAGTGCAAGTTTTAAGTGAAATGATGGCAATTGGCGTCCCCGGCCGGACAGCCGGTCGCAAACGGGGCAAAGTCGAAAATTGTTGCAGATGCGCGCATGACCGGCCCGAATGAATTGCACGCCGCTTCCGCAGGCGGCCCACAGCCGGGCGCCGTGACTTTCTTCCAGACGGCAGCAAACAGTCTGCGCGACCGATTTCGCTTGCGCTCTGCATTTGCAGGCAAGGTTTGGCTTCCGTCCGCGACTGCCGATGCCGGCCCTTGCGGCGGGCGCCAGCGATTTACCTCCGAATGGCTGTACACCGCCGCAGCCATCGCCTTGGTCCTGCGCATTGTCGCAGCGCTCTGGTCCACCCGAATCGGCCACCCGGACGAAATATTCCAGTATCTCGAGCAGGCCCACCGCCTGGTCTATGGCTATGGCTACGTCCCCTGGGAGTACCGGTTCGGTATCCGCAACTGGGAACTGCCACTTTCGCTGGCGGCGATTCTTGAGCTTCTGCGATTCCTGCGTCTCGATACGCCGTCCGTCTATATCCCGGCGATGAACTCGGCCGCCGCAATTCTTTCGGTTTCCGTGGTTTTCTCGAACTACAGCATTGGCCGGAATCTGTTCGGCGAAAACACCGGCCGCGCGTCCGCGATTTTGGCCGCGTTTTGGTATGAACTGCTTCACGAATCCACCACGGCGACGCCCGAAGTATTCGCGACTTACGCGGTCATGGGGGCCTTCGCTTTTGCGACCGGTCGGCGGCGCAACCGGCCGGTTTTGACCGGCCTTCTGCTTGGTGCGGCCGTATCCCTGCGCCCTCAATATGCCTTCGCGGCGGCGGCGGTTGGGGCCTATGCGGCCTTTGCGTGGGGGCGCGGGTCGCTTTCCCGGATGGGCCTTGCGTTTCTTGTATTCCCGGTCATCGCCGGCGCGCTTGATTACGTATTCTGGGGAACACCATTCATCTCCTATTACAATTACGTGCTGTTCAATGGTGTTTACAACATCGGAAATGAATTCGACCCGGCGCGGATATTTGAATTTGTGCCGTGGCTCGGCTATCTTGTGCCACTGACCATTCTCTCCTTCGGACTGCAACCGCTCGCGCTGCTCTATGGCGGAATCAATTGGCGGCGATGCTGGCCGGTCCTGCTCCTCATCGGCTGCGTGCTGCTGCCTCATTCCCTGATCGCACATAAGGAATACCGGTTCATCTTTCTGATGGTGCCGCTATTCCTGATATTGATGGCCGATATGGTGGCGCGCTGGTTCCTCCCGACACGGTGGATCGCCATTCCCATAGGCGTTGGCTGCGCGTTGTTTGTGCTGACCTCCGGATATGTGTTTGCGCGCGACGACCATCTGCTGGCGGTGCTGGACCTGTCGAAACGCGAGGATGTCAGGGCGGTGATTGATCTGACCGGATCGTGGTCGAAATCAGGTGGGTTTTACTATTTGCACCGCGACGTACCCCTCTATTTCGCCAAAGATCTGTCCGGTAAACCCGTGAATGACTATCGCCGGCTCGCCAGTCATATCATTGTGGGGGGGGCGCATCCGGCATTTCCGGGTTTTCGGATCATCGCGCGATATCACGACGTTGCCGTGTTCGGGCAGATTTCGCCGCCAACGGGCTATCAAGCTGCACCGCCGAAGTTGCGTGAACCGCGCCAGAAAGGCGCGGATGGACGCATCGTCCCGCAGGTCCGGCGGCTGCTCTAATTCCGCGCCTGCGGACCCGACCGGCGGCACGACAGGGCCGCGATCAGCTTGCCCATGTTTGCACGGCCGCGGCTCTGTCCGAAGAATCGCGTGCGATTCTGCCGTCGCTCAACGTGATCACGCGCGCAGCCTGCGCGGCGATTTCCGGGTCGTGCGTAACCATCAGGATGGTCAGCCCGTCCCGATTCAGGCGCATCATGATTTTTAGAATTTCGCGCGCGGCCGCGCTGTCGAGATTACCTGTCGGTTCGTCGGCCAACAGGATTGCCGGCCGGTTGACCAAAGCCCGCGCAATCGCAACTCGCTGCTGCTGACCGCCGGACAATTGCGCGGGCCAATGATGCCTGAATTCCGCAATTCCCATCGCGGACAACATTTCGTTTGCACGCTGTGTCGCTTCCGCCCTGGTCGCATCGGAATAGAGCACCGGCAATGCCACGTTCTCCAGTGCGGTCGTACGCGCGATCAGATTGAAGTTCTGAAAGACAAAACCAAGTTTGTCATTTCGGATCTGCGCGAGACTCGCCGGGCCAATCTGCGACAGATCGATTCCGCCAAGCAAATAACGTCCCGAGTTGGGACGGTCGAGGCACCCGATGATATTCAGGAGCGTGGACTTGCCGCTTCCGCTCGCTCCGGTGACCGCAACAAATTCGCCCGCAAAAATGTCCACCGTGATGCCGGCAAGCGCGCAAATTTGGCTTTCGCCCATTCGATAAGACTTGCGAATATCGCGCAGGCTGATGACGCAGGGTGGTGCAGGCGTTCCTGTGTGATCCCGCGAAAACAAGCCAGCGACCACCCTTCCGGCGGGATCAGGACGATGCATCGGCGGTGGCGGTGACAATCTCATCCTGGGGCCGTAGCTCACCCTTCACAATCCGAACCACCTCTGTAAAAGCGTGATCCGTGACTCCGGTTTCTATCTGAACCGGCTCAAGCCTGCCGCCGGACAACCGCTTCCAGATGATCGCGCCGGACTGTGCCGCCGCGGACCGCGTGTCACCGATTCCATACCGCTGGTAGATGCTGCGCAGCGCCGCTGAATCCAGCGATGGCCGAAAGCGCAAAGCGGTATTTGGTACCTTTAAAGCATCTTTCGCGGCTGCCACCGGAATGGCCACATAGGCGGTCATTCCCGGAAACAGCTTCTGGTCCGGATTCTCGAAATCGATGACCGTGTCATAAGTGACCACATTTTGAACCGTCGTGGCGTTCATGCGCTTTTGACTGATCACGCCGCGGAATGTTTTACCGGGGAATGCATCCACCCTGAATTCAACCTGCTCACCGGTTCTAATTCTACCTTCGTCGGATTCGTCAGTCTTTGCATAAAGCTGCATTTTCGTGAGGTCCTGCGCGATGGTGAAAATCACAGGCGCCTGCAGCGAAGCAGCCACCGTCTGTCCCGCATCGACGTTCCGGGCGATCACCACACCATCAATCGGTGAACGGATCGTGCAGTATTCGAGGTTCGTTCGCGCAACCGTAACGGAAGCCTGCTTCAGTCTGACCTGTGCCATCGCCTGCGCGACCGCCGCTTCGCCTGCAACAATGCCGGCTTTTGCAACATCCAGATTTGCTTTCGATGTCTCCTCAACGGCCTTTGACACCGCGCCGATCTGCACCAGCATGGACTGGCGCCGGTAGTCCGCCTCGCTCTGCGCGAGGGTCGCCCGCGCCCGGTCCAGATTGGCTCCGGCCGCAATACCAGTCGCCTTCGCATCCTCCAGGTCGGAGATGGCCTGTTGAAGCACGCCCTCGAACAAAGCCGGGTCGATCAGGGCGATCACTTCCCCGCGGACAACATGCGAGTTGAAATCAACGTTCAATCTGGCGACGGTGCCTGACACGCGTGATCCAACCTGGACGGTTACGACCGGATTGATCACGCCGGTTGCCTGCACCTCATCCACGATATCTCCACGCCCGACATGTGCCGTGAAATACCGGGGTTCGGTTTCGTTGCCCGATCGCACATAGGCGCTCAAGCCGACTATGGCAACCAGCGCCAGCACCGGCGCGACGACTGACTTTGAACCCAATTTGATTCGCATGGTTGGCCTCCTCACTCAAAGCGCAATGCGTCGACAGGATTCATGCGCGCGGCTTTCCGCGCCGGATAAGCGCCAAAAAAAAGGGCAATGCCGGTGGCAAAGAGACCCGCTGCCACGGCATTCACGAAGGAAACGGCAATCGGCCAGTTCGCGGCGTGGCCCAGGATGAGCGATCCCAAAATTCCGAGAATCGTCCCGGCGATGCCTCCTGCGAGACCAAGAACGGCGGCCTCGCCAAGAAATTGCAGCAGGATGGCGCCCTCCGTGGCGCCAACCGCCATTCTGACGCCAATCTCGCGGGTCCGTTCTGTCACGGAGATCAGCATTACATTCATGACGCCGATTCCACTCACCAGCAGTGATACGGATGCGATACAGAGCAACAGGATCGTCAGGGCGCGCGTGGATTGAACTTGTGCCTCAACCACGTCCTTTGAATCGCGGATGGTAAAATCATCGGCCTGTCCTGGTTGCAGCCTATGCCGGTCCCGCAGAACCGCGGCCGCCTCTTCCGTCGCAAGCGTGATCGCGCCGGAGCTGACGGCGGATCCCACGACGTCGTTGATCCACGCCACGCCGGCCAGTTTTTTTTGCACGGTGGTCACCGGAAGCATGATGGTGTCGTCCTGGTCGTCGCCCGAAAGTGCGATGCCCTTCGGGGCAAGTACGCCGATGACCTTGCACGGCAACCCTGCGACGCGGATCGTGCTGCCAACAGCTTCCTCCACGCCAAACAATTGCTCCCGCACGGTGCGTCCGATGACACAGACATTCGCGGAGCGGGTGACATCCTCCGCCTGAAAAAACGAGCCCTGATCCAGACGCCAGTGCTTGATGTCGAAATAGTCCGGGCCTACGCCATGATAGGTCGCGAGCCAGTTGCGATCGCCAGAGACAATCTGCGTCCGGCCTCCCAGATGCGGTGACACGCTGGCAATCAGCGGTGACTGCGCCCTGATCGCAGCCGCATCCTCCAGCGTCAGAGTTGGCGTGGAATGCGTTCCCGCCGCGACGCCATTGACGTCGCGCCCGCCCGCCTCGATCCACACGAGGTTGTCGCCGAGATTGTCCAGTTCATGCTGGATCCTCGACTGGGCCCCACCGGAAATTGCAGCCACGCAGATCACGGCTGCAATTCCGATGCTGAGCCCGAGCACCGTCAGAACGCTGCGCGCCCGATTGCGCAAAAGAGCGTCCAGCGAGGGTCGAACGAGAACAGTCCACTTCATCGAGGAAACACTCCTCACGAGCGTCGGCCACGGCCCGGGCGCGATCAGGCTGTTCAGGAAATCGGCTTATGCGGCGTCAGCCCGGCGGCACTTGCGAATGCAAAGCAGCCTGTGCGCAGGCGTTGTCATATTGGGAGACCGCTTTGGGATTCGTCGCCGGGTTGCCGGGGTTTCCGGCATAGGTCTTCGTTACGCTCGCATTGAACGGGGAACCGCTCCCGTTATTCGATTTGGCGCCCGCACCGATCGAAAAAAAATCCGTGGGACCACAGCTTGAAAGGACATTCGCGCCCGTCTGTCCTGGCGCGGCTGTTGCTGCTCCCGGATTGGGATTGGGGTTGGGTATCAGGTTATGGAGATCAGTGGCGAAGACGACACCGGGCAAGAGCATCAGTACGCAGGTGGTGATGGCAACGGGAACCTTAAACCTCATCATTTCACATCTCCTCAATTGGACGAGGCGATGCCGCCGCCTCGTGACAGTTGGACGTGCGGCGAAACCGGATTATTCCGCTCTCCCACCAAAACTTTGGAAGAATTTGTGCCGGATCAGGGCTGCATGGCCGGCGGTCCATCGTCGATCGCGACGTGGAAGTCCTGCCCGGCCCATTGACCGGTATTGTCCTGGCGCCAGGTGAACTGGATATTCCGGGCGGACTCTGGAATCGCGACTGTCGCGGCATGAACGCCCAATCCCGTGTCGCGCGTTTTGCGGTCCTGAACATTCTGCCAACCGTCACAACCCCAACGCACAAACGCCGGCTGCGGCAACGCAATCACAAGATCAGCGGCGCGGCGGATGCGGGTAATCTGCGCGTGTGGACACCAGAATTCCTGCCGGCATTCTGGAACATGCCCGCCATAGCGCTCCCAGACGGCCTGCGGCCGATCCACCGGATGTCCGATATGCCGCGAGATCATCAGTTTGATGAATTCGGCATGTGCCCATGCCAGCGGCATTGCCGAACCTGAGGGGCGCCCCGGAAACAGCCGCAATTGTGGTAGCGGTGCGCTGTCCCAGACCTGTTCCGGAATCATGCCGGCCGGCCCTGTCATGGCCGCCATCGCGCGGAGATACGGAGTGGGATCGTTGCCCGCGGCCAGTTCGTAATGTCCGCGCTCGCCCGTCAGCAACGGCCAACCGCGGCCGCGGCCGGTGCCATCGAACGGTGCTCCATCGTCATGCTCGCCATAGCCATCGCCATTGTAACGGTGCCAGACGGGGCCATGGGGCGTATCCGATTTCAACAGCGCATCAACCACTGCGATGCTGTTCCGTATCAAGGGGTCGTGGGCATCGCGCAGTCCGAATCGAACCAGTTGCAGGAAATCGATGCTGACTTCCTCGTCATAGGGAATCGTGCGATTTGCGTTCCGGTTTCTGATTTCGAGCGCGCTCAGGAGTGAGGCGGGATCGTTCACCACCTCGGGCGGCGCGATACGGATGTAATATCCATCCACGGCCAGGCGCTGGGCAAGGGCCGTGTTGCGAACCGTAGTCCAGCTTTCAAGGCTCGCGTTCCAGAAATCGGCCAATGAAAGCGCAAATCCCCGGGCCGGCTCTTCCAGGAAGGCTGCTCCAGTAACCAGTGCCGCAATGCAGACCGAGAGCGTAAACGGACCGATGCCCGGATTCTCTTCCCACCGGTCCTGCTGGCTGGATGGTCCCGTTCGGGCGAGGAAGGAAAGAGCGCGGCGGATCATGTCCCCGACTGCAATTCCCTTCAGGGCATCGCGGTGCGCCAATGCGCCGGCAAGCAGGACAGGAAAGGCGCTTTCGTCGAGTTGTTGTCCTTGCCAGTAGGGGGCGCCCTCCAACCACTGATTTTGAAACCAGCTGCCATCGTCTTTTTGAGTCGCAATCAGGTATTGCAGCGTGTGCCGGGCCTCGCTCTCCGCGCCCAGTCCCAAAAGCGACATCGCGCTCTGCACCAGATCGCGCGGCCAAACCAGATGATAACCGCCAAGATCATCGCGCGCGTTGCCCCAAGGCACACTGAGACTCGCCACCATGGCACCTGGATAGGTCTTGTCGCGATGCGCGCGCACAACGACCGTCGAGGTGAGAAACTGTCCGGCCAGCGTTCCGGTTGTGCCGGAATCATGCATTGCCCGCGCCTGCCGGTTCGCGTGCCAGGAACGCCACATTTCAGAATGACGCTCGAATACCGCATCGAAAGACTGGATCAGGCTGGATGCCGCGAGCGTCGCGGCGGATTCCACGCTACTTCCGAATCCAAGAGCCAGCACCGAACTCACCGGCAATTCGGCAATCAGCGCCACATTACCCGGCCCGGCATCGGAATATTGCCAGCTGAGGCGTCCATTGTGGTGGAAATCCTGCCAGCCATCGCTTTCCCCCACATAGCCGGCGCTCATTCTGCCGAATGCGTCGCGCTGCTTTTCATCCGCCGAGGCGAGCGCCAGACCAAATGGCCCCTGCCCGGCGGTGAGCATGCGCCAGTTTCCGAACTGCGCGACCCGTGCAACATTGTCGTCGCCATGCGTTCCCAGCCGGGGGGCCAACAGGACATAGGGCCTGAGCTTTTCATCGCCACTCAGCGTCGCGGCGATCAGCAGAACATCGCGGTCGGGATCGGGTGCGATGCGAAGCCGCAGCGAAAAACGCTCATGCTCGTGCACCACTTCGATGGCGGGAATTCCCGGCGCAATTGTCCGCAGCTTGTAGTTTTCAAGCCGCTTTACCTCGACCCACCATCCCTGATCATCGGCGATAATAAATCCGAGATCGCGAATTTGCGGCGCGTCAACGCGCGGATAATACACCTCGTTCAAAATTCCAAAGCCAAGCGTGAACCAGATGCGCGAAGGACCGAGGGACGATCCGACAAAATCTTTGGCGCTGCTCGTCCAGGTTGGGGAAATGCCGGGACCGCCGGGTGCGTGCGAGATCATGATTCCTCAGAAAAGCACGAAGCGATGGAAACGACAAACGAGAGGCGAGAAATAAAAAAACGAGAAGCGAAAGGACACCGGCCCCGCGGCCCCAGGTGAGTCCCGGAATTGAGCCATCCCCAATGGAACGGCAAAATCCTGAGAGAAGCCGGCAGGAACTGGTCCTTTTCTTGCATCCACGCTCGATCGCAGTTGAGTCAATCTGCCGAAAGTTTCTTCTATCCTATCTGCCGCCTGTCATGCTTGAATTGACCTTTGGCTGGCGCGCGTTCCGATGAGCCCCGGATTACGCCTGCGCAGCCCCAGTGTCTTCTGTCGTGAGCGGCGCGAATCCGATGCCGAGTCTATGCAGTTCGGGAATTCGGACGCAGGCAATAAAAATCAGGTAGATACACGAAGCCACAAACCACAAGCCGGCGAGAGGGAGGAGTTCAAGCTGGTAACGCACTTCATCGAAAGTATGAGCCATGGCGATCAGCAGCATCCACGACGATGCGAAGCCGGCGATACAGGTAACAATGACTTCGACGCGTCTATCTTGTCGGGTTGGAAGTGCAAGAAGCAGAAGGGTCGCCAAAAGCGTCGCTGGTAGCACTATTGCAGTGAAAAAATACGCGGCCGAACTGTCAGTCAAATTTCTGAGATAGCGTATTGCGGCGGGCAAGTCCTTGGGCACCCAGCTTCTGAAGCGCACCGAAAAGCTGTCGCGCGACACGCCCAAAACTGATGTATAGGGCTTGAGAAGATTCCACTCCGCGTCGCTGACGGCCGGCGAATGGTCGTTTTCGTCAGCATCGGCAAGTGGGCGGCGGAAATAGAGCCGAAGTTGGTGCGCAACCAAGCGGATATAGACCAGGGGATGTTTCGCGACCCCGACCAGGAACTGCCGCAAAAGCCAGTCCGGGATTCCGGAATGCTCGCGGGCGGCAGCGCGCCCGATCGCGCGGAAGACTGAGCTGTCGTAAGAGCAATCATCTCCATTGTAGACCTGGATTCTAGACTCATGGTTTCGCGCGAGAACGCCTCGTAACAATCTCGACAACTCGGCCCGTTCCGGCGTCGCTTCGCCGACCGCCGGCAGAACGATTTCGATATGATTGCAAAACAGAGTTTCTGGTCCGAAGAGATAACTTTCGGGAACGGAGGCGGCAGAATCGGCGGCATGGGCTGCACCGACCAGCGCCCCGCTCAATATAATTGCGCTGAGATTCGTCCGCCGGGTTAATGTGCGGCGCTGCGCCCAGACAATCCACAGCAGAGAGGCTCCTGCCAAGCATAACGTGATTAACGTCATCGGCTTCGTAAGAGTGGAGAAATACGTGAGGACAAATGCGCCAAGCGCGAGCGGGATTCGCTTTTGGGCTGGCACTAACCAACATGCGACGAACAGTAACAGGGCTGCGGAAATTAAAAACAGGTGAGGTACCTCAGCCAACATCGAGTAAAGCTGAAATGCGAAGCCGTTGCTGGCTACCACGCAGGTTACGAACAGGAGCGAAGCCGCGCTCATGACGAGGAGCCGAAGCTCGCTTGCGCAATACCATGAAGACCGTACAAGGCGGGCGGTGGCAGCACGCAGCAATTCGAAAAGGGTCGCGGCAAGCAGGGCAACCGCCAGCACAGAAAGGCCAAGCTGAACGGGAGACAGCCCTCGCAATCCGGCGAACATTAATGTCGCTGCGATCAGTGCAGGGTAGCCAATACCTCGTCCCTGGATCGAGACGCCGTGCAAATGTCCCGAAGCCAATGACATCCCGGGAAAAAGGTAACCGTAGCTGTCAGGCCAAAACACCAACGGTAGCGAATGTGCAATCGCGGTGGAAGCAATGAACCCGACGAGGCATGCTGAAGCCGGGATTGAATAGGCAAGCGCCGCGGCGCCATTTGGGCTCAGGCATTTACGGCGGCTGACGAATACGCTGCCCAGAAGCAGCACGATCAGATCAAGCCATTCCAGCGTGGGATCTATACGGGTCTGGAGCGTAATGGCGTAACTTCGCCCATTCGTCCGTGGGTCGGAATTATCGGTTGCGGAGAAGCGAATATCTCCTCCGGCAAACACATAGCGGCCATTGGCTATGTTATCGGCACCAGCGTAGGAAACGAGTGGACCGAGCGGACGCCCCGCCTCTGTCAGAGTAAGATCTTCAGGCACGAATGCCGAAGTTTGAATCGAATAGGGCCATTTCGCCAGGCCCGACACACGCGTGTTGTAAGAATAGCCGCCGCCCGGAGCAACTGCCTCAGGCTTCAGTATGCCCGACATCCGGGGTGCCGTCTCATTCATCCACACAATTGGAAGGAACGCGAACGTCAAAATGGCGCAGAGCGCCCCAAAGGAAATCAGACGCAACAGACTCCGGAATGTCATTCGCTCATCTCCTCCGGCACCTGCATCCTCATCCTTTGGCCATTTTTATTTGCGGCCAAGGGCTGCATGTTACCGCGCTCGGGGGCAAGGTCCTGCCAATTTTCGCACGCGCTTTGGGCGGCATCCGTTGCGGCCAGCGCGCTACTGCGCTGGTCCTAAACTTTGGGTCGCCGGCAGGCAGAGTTTCCGGCCCTGTCCCATGGTGGCTTGAAGTGGACCCATTATTTAAGAATTTCTTAGCCACAAATCGGCCGTTCCGCGCTTCTCTTCTCTCGTTCTTCTCGATGACGTCCGGCTGACCCAGCCGATCACGTGCGGGTGATCCAATACCAAAACACGACGCTGGAGCCCTGCTCGCACGCCATCAGACAGGGCCGGATCATTGCGGAACCCGACCGAATGGCGCATAAGTGCAGCGGCTGGGGCTTTTTGGGAACTGATGGCCGCGATTTTAATGCGATCTTCTGATGTCCGGACTCGTCCGGATACGGCGCGTAACGTCCTCGCGCTGCTGGTCGCGCTTGCATTTGCGCTGCAATCGTTTTTCACCCAGACGCATATTCATCATTGGCCGCAGCATTTCGACGCGCCGGGAATCGTCAAAATCAGCACCGGCGATCCGGCGGGTGGCGGTGCGCCCGGTGATAGCAGCCCCCTCGATTGCCCTTTCTGCCAGGCCATCGCCCATAGCGGCCTGTTCTTCATGCCGGCGGCGCCATTGCTTCGCGCGCCTGTCACCTCGGTCCAGCACGTTCCTGCACCGGTTACTCTTCAGGTCATCAAAAGCGCGGCTGTCTTCGGTCAGCGAAGTCGCGCACCACCTGCCACTCCGTAAATCTCCCTTTCACGGCCGCTGACGCGGCTGCTGTTTGTGGCGCATGGCGGGAATCCGCCAGGCGGGCGGACCAATGGATCGTTCGGACACGGACGTTCCAGGAGTGGTGGATCAATGAAGACGATTCAGACAAATGGTATTTCGGGACGAGACATCCGGTTGCACGGATTCCGGTCTGCCGCGGCCGCTTTCATTTTGCTGCCGCTGGCTGCCTGCACGGTGGGACCCGATTTCCAGAAGCCGGCGGCGCCGGCGGTCAGCGACTATCGGGCAACCCCCGCCAAAACGACAACTACGACACCCGATGTGCCTGGGGGCGCCACGCAGACTTTCACACGCGGAAAAGACCTGGCTGCCGACTGGTGGACGCTGTTCCATTCACAATCGATCAACGATCTGGTCGAAAGCGCGCTCGCCAAAAATCATGATCTCAAGGCCGCGCAGGCCGCGCTTCGGGTCGCTCACGAAAACGCGCTCGCCCATAAGGGCGTATTTGTTCCGTCGGTTCAGGCGGGGTTCTCCGCCTTTCACCAGAAGCAATCGGGGCTGATCGCGCCGACGCCCAACGCGAACATTTTCCAATATGATCTGTTCACGCCGCAATTGAACATTTCCTACACGCCGGACGTCTTCGGATTGAACCGGCGCTCCCAGGAATCGCTGAACGCGCAGGAACAGTCGGTCCGCTACCAGATGGTGGCGGCCTATACCACGCTGACGGCCAACGTGGTTGTGACTGCCATTCAGGCCGCGGCCCTGCAAAGCCAGATTGACGCCACGAAAGAACTGATCGCCACCGATGAGAATATCGTGCGGATCTTGCAGTACCAGCTCGACAAGGGTTACGCGAGCCGCGTCGATCTGGCCGCGCAGCAGGCGCAACTGGAACAGGCTCGGGCCACGCTGCCTCCGCTGCTGAAACAGCAGGCGCAGTTGCGGGACCTTCTGGCGACGCTGGCCGGGGTCTATACGAGCGAGGCACCGGCCACGAATTTCGATCTCACGACACTGCAGCTTCCCACCGACCTTCCGCTGAGTCTGCCTTCAGAACTGGTGGCGCAGCGGCCCGATGTTCTGCAGGCCCAGGAAAATCTGCACGCCGCAAGCGCCCAGATCGGAGTGGCAGTCGCGAACCGGCTGCCCAACATCCTGCTCACCGCCGATGCAGGCAGCACGGCGCTCGCCATCGGCCAGTTGTTCGCGTCGGGCACAAACTTCTGGGCTCTTGGCGCGGCGCTGACCGCACCGATTTTCGAGGGCGGAACGCTGAAGCATCAGGAGCGCGCCGCCCGCGCGGGGTATGACGAGGCAGCCGAGCAATATCGCAGCACCGTGCTGAACGCGATTCAGAATGTCGCCGACACTCTGGTGGCGTTGCAGCAGGACGCCGACGGATTGAAGGCCTCTGCCGCCGCGGAGACGGCGACGAAAACGACGCTGGACATCGCGCAGCGGCAGGTCGAGGACGGCTACAGCGGCTATCTCAATCTGCTGAATGCGCAACAGAGCTATCAGCAGGCGCGCATTGCCCTGGTGCAGGCCGAAGCCAACCGCTTCGCCGACACTGCCGCGCTGTATCAGGCGCTGGGTGGCGGCTGGTGGCATCGGCCCGAACTGGCGGAGGCCAACAATGCGCATTAGCGGCCTTGCAGCGTCCGCGGCCAGTTGCGCAGCATTACTGGCCATCTATCTCACGGCCTGCTCGCCTGCGGATTCGACGCAGGCGCAAACACCTCCGGAGCCGGTCGCGAAGAACGCCACGCTCTCACCCGAGCAACGGCAGCACATTACGCTCTACACCGTGGCGCAATCGGCTTACCGGCGCAGCATTGAAGCGGCGGGAGTTGTCGATTTCGACGCCGATCAGTCCACCAGCGTGCTGGCGCCGATTTCCGGTCCGGTCACCCGGCTGCTGGTGTCCATCGGTCAGCACGTGAACAAGGGCGATCCGTTGGCCCTGGTGCAATCACCGGATTTTGCCAGCGCGGTCAGCACCTATCGCAAAGCCATTACGACCGCGCAAACGCTGCGCAAGCTTGCCGACATCGACAAAGACCTGTTCGAGCACCAGGGCGTGCCCCAGAAAGAGATGGAGCAGGCGCAGACCGATGCCACCAACGCGGAGGCGGACCGCGATGCTGCGTACCAGGCACTGGTCGCGCTGGATGTCGATCCGCAGGCGATTACCGACATTCAACAGGGCAAGATGGCGGCCACGGTTGCCGGCGTCATCAAGGCACCGATTTCGGGCACCGTCGTCGAACGTCAGATCACTCCCGGTCAGCTCCTGACTGCGGGAACGACCCCCTGCTTCACCATCGCCGATCTCTCGCGGGTTTGGGTGATGACCCAGATTTTCGATTCGGACATCGCCTCCATATCCGTGGGCGATCCGGCACAGGTGATCACCGGAGTTGACGGCCGGACATTTTCGGGGACGGTTGGAAACGTCGCTGCGCTGGAGGATCCGAACACGAGATCGGTCGCGGTGCGCGTGGTGGCGAACAACCCCGGCGAAACTCTCAAGAAGCAGATGTATGTGCGTGTACAGATTAACCGGCGGCAACAGAACACGGGCCTCCTGATACCCGATTCCGCCGTTCTGCGCGACGATGAGAATCTGCCCTTCGTTTATGTTTCCCAGCCGGACGGAAGTTTCGCACGGCAGCGGGTGACGCTCGGCTACCGCAGCGGTGATCACTACGACATTCCGTCCGGCCTCAAACCCGGCGACCGGATTGTCACCGAAGGCGGCGTCTTCGTTCAGTTCATGCAGAATCAATGAGCGAATTTCCGCCGGCTGAACTTCCCCGTTCGCCCTCGGTGATGAACCGGATTGTCGGCTTTTGTCTGAAGCAGCGGATGCTCACGCTGCTGCTGGCCCTTGTCCTGGTGGTTGCAGGTACGCGTTCGCTGAATCGCCTGCCGCTCGACGCCTATCCCGACCTTTCGCCGCCCATGGTCGAAGTGATTACGCAGTGGCCGGGTCACGCTGCCGAGGAAGTGGAGCGGCTGATCACCATTCCGGTCGAAAGGACCATGAACGGACTTCCGTCGATGACCACGGCCCGTTCGATCTCGCTCTACGGCTTGTCGGACGTGATCCTGACCTTCGCGGAAGGCACGGACAATTATTTTGCCCGCGAACGGGTGTTCAACCGTCTGCCGGACATCAGCCTTCCTTCGGGCATCACGCCGTCCGTATCGCCGCTGTTCTCGCCGTCAGGACTTATCTATCGCTACGTCCTGCAGAGTCCCGACCGTTCCCCGATGGAATTGAAGACCTTCGAGGACTGGACCATCGAACCTGCCTATCGTGCGGTCGATGGCGTCGCCGACGATTCCGGATTCGGCGGCGGCACCATGCAATATCAGGTACTGCTGGATCCGGCGAAACTCGCCGGTGTCGGACTTTCCGTGCAGCAGGTTGAAACCGCGCTGGGCGCGAACAACAGCAATGCCGGCGGCGGTTTCTACTCTCAGGGCGGCCAATTCTACTACGTACGCGGCCTTGGGCTGATGAAGACGCCCGAAGATATCGGCAACGTCGTCGTGACGGTAAGCAACGGCACGCCGGTTCTGATCAAGGATGTGGGCCATGTCGAGATCGGCATTGCGCCGCGCCTCGGTGAGTTCGGATACGAAACGAAAGACGATGCCGTGGAAGGCGTCATCCTGCTGCGCACCGGCGAAAAGACGCAGGACGTTCTGAAGCGCGTCGAGGCAAAAACCAGGGAGTTGAATGACCAGGTCCTTCCCAAAGACATCAAGGTGGTGCCGTTCTACGACCGCAGCGATCTGATCACGCTGACCAGGCAGGTGGTGCAAAACAATCTGCTGCGCGGCATGGTATTGGTGATCGCAATCCTGATTTTCTTCCTGTTTGATTTCCGTGCCGGACTGATCGTTGCGGTCACGATTCCGCTCGCCCTGCTCTTCGCTTTCATCTGCCTCGATATCCAGCACGCATCGGCAAACCTGCTCTCCATCGGCGCGATAGATTTTGGCATCCTGGTGGATGGCGCGGTGGTGATGGTGGAGAACATATTCCGCCAACTGGCGTTGCAGCGCCAAAGGCCGGCCAACCTGATCGAGGTTATCCGGGCCGCGGCAGCGGAGGTGGATCGCCCGATACTGTATGCGATCGCCGTCATCGTCGCCGGATTTCTGCCGATCTATGCACTCACCGGCCCTTCCGGCACGCTGTTCAAGCCCATGGCCGACACGATGGTGTTTGCTCTGGTGGGATCGCTGATTGTGACGGTTGGCCTTTTGCCGGTGCTTTGCTCATGGCTGATGCGCAAGGGCGTTCGTGAACGGCGCAACGTCATATTCGACGCCATCAGATCCATTTACACGCGCCTGCTCGATATCTGCCTTCTCAGCCCATGGGCAACCACGCTGGTTTGCACCGCCGTATTCGGAGCATCCCTGCTGCTGATTCCGCTCATTGGCGCCGAATTCATGCCGCACCTGGACGAAGGCGCGCTGTGGGTGCGCGCCACCATGCCCTACACGATCTCATTCGATGAATCGGCGAAAATCACGCCCCAGATCCGCACGATCCTGAAGTCCTTTCCGGAGGTCACGACGGTGGCTTCAGAACTGGGCCGCCCGGATGACGGGACCGATCCGACCGGATTCTACAATGTCGAATTCTATGTTGGCCTGAAACCCTATGCCCAGTGGCGTGGCCCCTATCGCGACAAGGCCGGGCTGACCGCAGCGATCAACCGGCGGCTCGGGGCATTCCCCGGAATCATTTTCAATTACACGCAACCCGCGGAAGATGCCGTGGATGAAGCGGAGACCGGGCTAAAGAGCGCGCTTGCCGTGAAGGTCTTTGGACCAGACCTGCAGACGCTCGAGCAGAAGGGCAAGGCGATCAAGGATGTTCTGGGGCAGGTGCGCGGAATCGGCAATGTCACTCTGGTCCGCGAACTGGGGCAACCCAGCCTTACGGTCGATATCGACCGCGCCAAAATCGCCCGTTACGGTCTGAATGTCTCAGACATCAATGGTCTGATCCAGACCGCCATCGGCGGCGATGTGGCAACCCAGGTGGTGCAGGGCGAAAAGCAGTTCGACCTTGTTGTGCGGCTTGACCGTCAGTACAGGGATAATCCGGAGGAGATCGAAAATATTCCCGTCGCCACCAGCGGCGGGCAGCAGATTCCGTTAAAGGAATTCGCCACCATCCAGGTGCAGAACGGCGCCTCATTGATCTACCGGGAGGACAATTCACGCTACATAGGCGTTCAATTCTCGGTCGAGGGGCGGGACCTCGCCGGCGCCGTCAATGACGCGATCGCGCAGGTAAACCGCAAAGTGTCATTGCCGCTGGGTTACCGGATGGATTGGGGCGGCGAATACAGCGACTACACGGCGTCGCGCGCGCAACTGAACGTCATTCTACCGCTCACGATCGGGCTGATCTTCGTTCTGCTGTTTGCGCTCTATGGCAATTTCAAATTTCCCTTCATCACGGTTCTGGGCGTGGTCCTGTCGGCGCCCGCCGGAGGGTTGGCCGCGCTGTGGCTGACCGGCACACCATTTTCCGTATCTTCCGGCGTCGGTTTTCTCGCCCTGTTCGGCGTGTCCGTGCAGACGGCCGTGGTTTATATTTCCTACGTCAATGAACTTCGGAAGCATGGCCTGACGGTTGCGGAAGCAGTGCGAAAAGGCGCGGTGATACGGCTGCGACCGATCATGATGACCGCTCTGGTCGCCGCGCTTGGTTTGCTGCCCGCGGCGCTGGCAACCGGAGTGGGCACCGACAGCCAAAGGCCATTTGCCCTGGTGATCGTCAGCGGGTTGTTCTCGCGCCTGCTGATCAGCGTGTTCCTGATGCCGGCCCTCTACGCCATCGTCGCACGCGACCGCGACCGGCTTCACGTTTGAAACGGCCGCGCGACAGTTCTATGGCCGCGCGTCCGGGCGGCCTCCCTGTTTGGCCACGGGAAGGGCTTTTAAAAAGCCGTAGAGCGCCTTCACGTCATCGTCCGAGATATAGGCCAGCATCCCGAATGGCATCGCGCTGTTGACGGCGCTGCCATCGGGCCGTTTGCCGCTGCGGAACATGGCCTCAAGCGCCTCCGGATTCGGATAGCGCACCAGCACGCTACCGGGTCCGGGCGTAAGATTTGCTGCCGGCGGCCAGCTCGGCGGCGCGCCGGAAATCGGGCCACCGGAGAAGAATTCATTGTGACAGCCTTTGCAATCGAGCGCGACATAGGCGCCGTGCGCGAGGTCGTCCGTGCTGGCGAAAGGTTGTGCGGGTGGAAGGCTGTGATCGATCTTCTCCGCCGCGTCCTGCATCATCCCGGAGGCATAAAGGAAGCCCACGATCAACGGGAACCGGAGTT
>JANWHR010000134.1 GCA_025450355.1 Micropepsaceae bacterium | reverse complement strand
GAAATCGTCCTTGCCATCGTCGGCGGCCTTTTCGTCATGGAGGCTCTCTCCGTGATGGTCCAGGTGATTTCATACAAGACGACGGGCAAGCGGGTGTTCCGCATGGCACCGATTCATCATCACTTTGAGCAACTGGGTTGGCGTGAGCCGACAATCGTGATTCGGTTCTGGATCATCTCGGTGATTCTCGCATTGATCGGTCTTTCCACACTGAAGCTGCGTTGAGTGGCATGATTGAAGTCAATTGGTTCCACGGCAGAACGGTGGGCGTGTTCGGACTGGCGCGCTCCGGCCTCTCCGCGATCAGAACACTGAGGGCGGGAGGCACGGAAGTCTTTGCCTGGGATGACAAGGACCGTGCGCGAATCGCAGCGGCTGAACTGGGCGCGCGCGTCGAAAACTGGACGGCCTGGCCATGGAGCGATATTGCGGCGCTGGTCTTAAGTCCGGGCGTTCCGCTAAGCCATCCGCAGCCTCATCCGGTTGTCGTGCGCGCTCGCGCCGCCGGTGCCGAAGTGATTGGCGATGTGGAGCTGTTCGCCCGGACGGTTCAAGGTCCCGACGGCGGCGCGGCGCGCGTGCCGATCGTGGCGATCACCGGCACGAATGGCAAATCCACCACCACCGCGCTGATCGCGCATGTGCTGAAAGCCTGCGGTTACGATGCGCAGGAGGGCGGTAATATCGGCCGTCCGGCGCTCGATCTGGCGCCGCCCAAAAGTTCGACGATCTATGTCCTCGAGACTTCATCGTACCAGATCGATCTCTCTCCGGGGCTTGCGCCCGACATCGCTGTCCTGACCAACCTCTCTCCCGATCACCTGGACCGCCATGGCTCGATGCAGGGATACGCGGCGGTGAAACAAAAGCTGCTGGAACAGGCGTCGGCCGACGGCTGGGTTGCGGTCGGCGTCGATGATCCCGATTCGGCCGCGATCTACACCAGGATGTCGGCGGCCCGGGGACGCCACGCAGTGGCCGTGGCTATTGGCAAGGTGCTCGGCAACGGCATCTTTGTCATTGACGGAAAGCTGTACGACGCGTGGGGACACTCGGCGGAGCTGGTCGGGGACATTAAGTCGGCGGCGCATCTCCCAGGCACGCACAATTGGCAGAATGCGGCGCTGTGTTATGCGGCGGTCCGCCCACTGGTCGCGGATGCGCATCTGATCATGCCGGCAATTGCGCGCTTTCCCGGGCTCGCGCATCGCATTGAGAACGTCGGCCAGATTGGAAAAGTGCGCTTCATCAACGATTCGAAGGCAACCAATGCGGACGCCGCAGCGCGCGCCCTGGCCTGCTATCCGGAGATATTCTGGATCGCGGGTGGAATTGCCAAAGAGGGAGGGATCGGAAGCCTTTCGTCCTTCTTCCCGCGTATCCACAAGGCCTATCTCATTGGTCAGGCCGCCGCTGAATTCGAGAGCACGCTGTCGGGCCAGGTGCCGTTCCTGAGGGCGGGCGATCTCGAAAGCGCGGTGCGCGCCGCCTATGCCGATGCAACGAACAGCACCGCAGCAGAGCCGGTGGTTTTGCTATCGCCGGCCTGTGCGTCGTTCGACCAGTTCGACGATTTTGAGCATCGCGGCAATGTATTCCGCGACCTCGTCCGAACGATGGCGGCGTCTGAATCGAGTTCCTCAACGCTGGACCGTCGCGCATGACGATGTCGCGCTCGGACACTTCTCCGGTTGCGCGCTGGTGGTGGACGCTGGACCGGATCAGCCTGATCTGCATTCTGGCTCTGCTGATCATTGGAATTTTCCTCGGCTTTGCCGCCAGCCCTGCGGCGACGGGTCACGCGAACGCGGCGGGAAATTTCTCCTACGCGCTGAAGCAGCTCGTCTTCGCGATCGTCGGTTTTGGCATTCTGGTATCCGCGTCACTGCTGAACGGCACGCAGGCGCGGATTGTGGCTGCCTGCGTTTATGGACTTGCGCTGAGTGGCGCGTTGCTCGCGCTGCTCGCCGGGGCGGATGTCAATGGCGCGCATCGCTGGCTGGATTTTGCCGGATTCAAAATCGAGCCTTCGGAATTTCTCAAACCCGCCTTTGCGATTCTGGCGGCCATGTTTCTTGCGGACAAGATCAAACATGGTTTTGCGGGCGAGCTGTGGACGGGGATTTTTCTCGCGCCCGCGATTGTGGTTCTTCTGCTGCAACCCGACATTGGACAAACCGCGCTGCTGTCGATGCTTTGCATCGCAATGCTGTTCTTTGCCGGCATGTCTTACCTGCTCCTTTCCGGTTTGGGAGCGGCCGGAATTGGCCTTTTCGGCCTGGCCTGGCTGGTGCATCCGCATGTTCGCGAGCGGGTCGCGGAATTTCTTTCCAGCGGTGGATATCAAACCGGATTGGCGCTGAAAGCGTTTCGTGCCGGTGGGATTGCCGGCGTTGGGCCGGGTGCCGGGACAATCAAATACCGGCTTCCCGACGCGCACACCGACTTCGTTTTTGCCGTTGCGGGAGAGGAATTCGGAATCGTGCTTTGCGGACTGATTGCGATCCTGTTTGGTATCGTCACGTTCCGGCTGCTGCTTCGCTCGGCGCGGGCCAAGGATCCGTTTATCCAGCTCGCCGGAGCAGGACTCGCGGCCGTGACCGGTTTGCAGGCTTTCATCAACATGGGCGTGTCCTTATCGATCCTGCCCGCGAAAGGCATGACATTGCCGTTCATTTCGTATGGCGGATCGTCACTTCTCGCGGTCGCGCTGACGATGGGATTTGCCCTGGGGCTGACGCGATATCGCCCCACGATGCCGGAACAACAGAAGCGATGAATGGCCCGTTTGTCCTTGCGGCCGGGGGCACCGGCGGCCATCTGTTCCCCGCCCAGGCCGTGGCAGGCGAATTGCTTCGGCGTGGCCGGCGCGTGGTGGTGATGACGGATGGGCGCGGTCACAATTACAGCGGGGCATTTCCGGGTGCGGAAATCGCCACGGTTCCGGCCGCGACCTTTGCCGGGCGCGGGATCTTTGGCCGCGTCGCCGCGCTGGCAACGATCTTTGCCGGAGTTTTTGCGGCGCTCCTGAAATTTCTGCATTTGCGCCCATCGGCCGTGGTGGGCTTTGGAGGTTATCCCAGCCTGCCGGTCATGCTCGCGGCTTCGATTGCGCGAGTTCCTGCCGCGCTGCACGAACAGAATGCCGTGCTCGGCCGGGTCAATCGTCTGGTCGCACCGCGCGTCGCCCGGATCGCCGCATCCTTTCCGTTTGCCCGGTTTGCGCCTTCGGATCCGGGGCGGATTGTATTCACCGGTAATCCGGTACGGTCGATTGCCGCCGGGCTGCGGGACCGCGCCTATGCGCCGCCTCAACCCGGCGGTGAGATCGAGTTGCTGGTATTTGGTGGCAGTCAGGGGGCGCGCGCACTTTCCGAACTCGTCCCTGCCGCGGTGGTGGGGCTGCCGCAGGACTTGCGCAACCGCATCCATGTCAGCCAGCAGGCGCGGAGCGAAGATCTGGACATGGTGAATGCGGCATACGGCGCAGCGGGACTGCGGCACGACACCGCCGCGTTCTTCAGCGACCTGCCGGAACGCATGGCGGCGGCACAGCTGGTGATCGCACGGAGCGGTGCATCGACCTTGAGCGAACTCACGGTGATCGGCCGCCCGGCAATCCTGATCCCCTATCCTTTCGCGATGGATGACCACCAGGCGGCCAATGCGGACGTGCTTGAAAAGGCGGGCGCCGCGTGGGTCGTCGCACAAAACGGCCTTGATGCCGGCAGACTGGCGGTGCTGCTCGCCAGAATCCTTTGCGATCCTGCCGAACTCGCCAAACGTGCCGCCGCGGCGAAAATGCTAGGCCATCCCGACGCAGCCCAGCGGCTGGCGGACCTCGCGGAACAGCTCGCGGAGCAGCACAGATGAACAATGTGCCTCAACTGGCGCAAGCGCTTCGGGTGCCACTCTCGATCGGCACGATCCATTTCATCGGCATCGGTGGCATCGGCATGAGCGGAATCGCCGAGGTGATGCATTCGCTTGGCTATCGCGTCCAGGGATCGGATGCGGCCGACAGCGGCAATGTCGGGCGGCTTCGCGAGCTCGGGATTCCCGTGACCATTGGGCATAAGCCCGAGAACATCGCCGACGCCCAGGTCGTGGTCTATTCCTCGGCGGTCAAGGCGGAAAACCCCGAACTCGCCAGCGCGCGCGCGCTCGGGCTGCCGATTGTGCGGCGGGCCGAAATGCTGGGCGAGCTGATGCGGCTGAAGCGCTCCGTCGCGGTGGCCGGCACGCACGGCAAGACCACCACGACGACCATGGTTGCCGCATTGCTGGAAGGCGGCGGGTTTGATCCTTCTGTCGTGAATGGCGGAATCATCAATGCCTACGGGACGAACGCCCGCATCGGACGAGGCGAGTGGATGGTCGTCGAGGCGGATGACTCCGATGGCACCTGTCTCCGTCTGCCGGCAACGGTGGCGATCGTCACCAATGTCGATCCCGAACATCTGGATTTCTATGGTGACTTCGAGACCGTCAAGGCGGCGTTCCCGACCTTCGTGGAGAATTTGCCATTCTATGGCTTTGCCGTGATGTGCGCCGATCATGCGGATGTCCAGGGCATCATCGCGCGGGTCCGGGACCGGCGGATCATCACCTACGGGTTCAGTCCTCAGGCGGATGCGCGCGCGGTGAATGTGTCCTTTTCCGAGGGGGCGTCGCACTTTGATGTTCTGTTCCATGACCGCCGGAAGCAGACGGAAAGCCGCATCACCGGTTTGAATTTGCCGATGCCAGGCGAACACAATGTGTCGAATGCGGTCGCAGCGATTGCGGTCGCGCGCGAACTGGGCGTTGCGAGCGAAGCGATACAGCACGCGCTGGAACGATTCGAAGGCGTGAAGCGCCGGTTCACCCGGGTGGGCGAATGGCACGGAGCCGCCATCATCGACGATTATGGCCATCATCCGGTGGAGATCGCTGCGGTTCTGAAAGCGGCCCGGCAAGCCTATTCCGGCCCGGTCACCGCGATCATCCAGCCGCACCGTTACACCCGGCTGCACGATCTGTTCGATCAATTTTGCACCTGCCTGAACAGCGCGGACACGGCCATTGTCGCTCCAGTATATCCGGCGGGCGAAGCGCCGATTCCGGGGATCGATCGCGACGCCCTGGCCGAAGGCTTGCGCGCGCATGGGCACAAGCGCGTGCTGACGATCAATGGCCCCGACGATCTGCCCCGCGTGGTCGCGCCGCTGGCGCAGCCGCAAGGGGCAATCGTTTGTCTTGGCGCCGGTTCGATTACCCAATGGGCCGCCGGATTGCAGGGGGCGCTGGAGTCTCTTGGGGCCGGCGCATGACTGCGTCCCTCGTTGCACGGCTTCCCAGGGTCCGCGGCAACTATACGGCATCGGCGCCGCTGAAAGACCTTGTCTGGTTTCGCGCCGCAGGACCTGCCGATGTCCTGTTCCGGCCGGCGGATCTCGGCGATCTGCGGCAGTTCATGGCGAACAGGCCTGCCGATATCCCCGTCACCGTGATCGGCGTCGGATCGAACCTGCTGATCCGGGATGGCGGCATCGAGGGCGTGGTGATCCGCCTGCCCGCTGCTTTCGGGCGAATCGAAGCCCTGGCTGAATCGCGAATACGCGCGGGGGCGGCGGCGCTGGATGCAGCCGTTGCGCGCACCGCGGCCGATGCAGGCGTTGCCGGCCTTGAATTTCTGCGCGGGATTCCCGGCACCATCGGCGGCGCGCTGACCATGGATGCCGGCTGCTATGGCACGGAAATAAAAGATGTGTTTGTCGAAGCGCGCGCGATCAATGCGCACGGCGAAATTCTGACCCTCAGTGGCGCGGAAATGGACTTCCGCTATCGTCATTCCGGGCCACAGAACGTCATCTACATCGACGCAGTGCTGCAGGGAAAACCCGGAAATCCGGAGTCCATCCGTGCACGCATGGAAGAGCTGGTGGCGCAACGGGAAAGCACTCAGCCGGTGCGCAGCAAAACGGGCGGATCGACATTCACAAATCCGCCGGGCCAGAAGGCATGGCAACTGATCGACCGGTCCGGGTGCCGCGGGCTGATGCATGGCGCTGCGCAGGTATCCGAGAAGCATTGCAATTTCCTGATCAACACCGGCGAGGCAAGCGCCTCGGATATCGAAGCGCTCGGCGAAGAGGTGCGCGCCCGGGTAAAGGCGAAGTTCGGGATTCAGCTTGAATGGGAAATCAAGCGGATCGGGCGGCCGCAGGCATGAAACGGATCGCCGTACTGCTGGGCGGGCGCTCAGCCGAACGAAATGTCAGCCTGGTTTCCGGCCGTGCCTGCGCCCAGGCGCTCCGCGACGAAGGCTTCGATGTGACGGAGATCGACGCGGGCGCCGATCTTGCGCAGCGGCTGCATGAGGCCCGGCCTGATGCCGTGCTGAATGCGCTCCACGGCCGCTGGGGAGAAGATGGTTGTGTCCAGGGACTGCTGGAGCTGCTGGAGATTCCCTACACGCATTCCGGCGTGTTGGCCTCGGCGCTTGCGATGCACAAAGAGCGCGCAAAGGCGGTGTTCCGGACCGCCGGCCTGCCGGTGCCGCATAGCGTTGTCGCGAACCGCAGGAAAGCTGCCGCCGAACATCAACTCGCGCCACCCTATGTCATCAAGCCGATTTCCGAAGGGTCCAGCGTCGGGGTGTTCATTGTTCGCGAAGGGGACAATCGCCCGCCCGAAGCGGTTGCGTCGGCAGACTGGAATCTGGGCGACGTGGTGATGGTCGAAGAATACGTGCCCGGACGGGAACTGACGGTTGCGGTGATGGGCTCGGGCGATACGGGGCTGAAAGCGCTTGCGGTGACGGAGATCCTTCCGGCAACCGGGTTCTACGACTACGACGCGAAATATGCGCCCGGCGGCTCGCGGCACATCATCCCGGCCGAAGTTCCGGACCTCGTGATGCATGAGGCAATGGCGCTCGCGGAACGAAGCCATGCGGCACTGGATTGCCGCGGAATTTCGCGCACTGATTTTCGTTATGACGACAGCGGCGGCAACAACCGGCTGGTGATCCTGGAACTGAACACCCAGCCTGGCATGACTCCAACATCGCTGGTCCCGGAACAGGCGCTGTATCGGGGCATGAGCTTTCGGGGCCTGGTCCGCTGGATGGTGGAGGATGCGTCGTGCGGAAGGTGAAGGTGGTGAGCGGGCGCGGTTCAACGCGGGAAAAAGCCCGTCGCGCGCTGCATTTCGGCCTGGTCCATCCGGTATTGCTGCTGTCCTGTACGCTGGCGCTGACGGCCTGGGTCTATGGCATCTGGCGCGGGGGCTACATCGGCGGCGCCACACGCGCCGCAGGTTTGCGCGTGTTGCATCTGACTTCCGATCACGGATTTGCCGTCCGGACGATCACGCTGTCCGGGCAGGAGCGGACCGCGGCGGACGCTGTTTATCGCGCGCTGGAAATCGCACCCGGCGATCCGATGTTCGCCGTCGATGCCGATGCGGCGCGCGCGCGGGTGGTGGCATTGCCATGGGTGGCTGACGCCGAAGTGCGCCGGCGCTTCCCCGATTCCGTGACGGTCCACCTGATCGAGAAACGTCCGTTTGCGCTCTGGCGCAGCGGGGACTCGCTTTGGGTGGTCGAGCGCTCCGGCGCGGTGATCACCACTGCGGACCGCAGCGAATTTCCACGCCTGCCGGTTTTGCTCGGAGAAGGCGCTCCGGATGCCGCCGCGGCCATACTGGACGCGCTGCCAAACCAGACCGCGGTTTCCGCCCGCCTGGAGGCGCTCGAACGCGTCGGCGAGAGACGCTGGGATCTGCATCTCGCCGGCGGCGTCATCGTCAGGCTGCCGGAAGAGGACTGGCAACGTCAGTTGACGGAACTCGAAAAGCTGATCGTCGAGAAGGGCGTGCTCGAACGCGATGTCGGTGTGATCGACCTTCGCTTTCCCGACAATTACGTGTTTAAGCTACGCAATGGTGATTCGCGGCCGGTGCCGCGGGAACGCCGCGCGTAAGGCGTGCAGGACCTGGGGATGGGGGACAATCATCGTATACGGAGTAATGTGAAGCAGAATGGCCTGAAAACGGCCATTCCGCGCAACGGGGTGATTGCCGCCCTGGACGTCGGGTCCTCAAAGGTCGCCTGCATTATTGGACGCGCGGAACAGGGCGGAATCCGGGTGCTCGGTTCGGCACTGCGCGAATCGCGGGGTATCCGCGCCGCAACCGTGGTGAACATCGACGAGGCCGAACAGTCCATCGGCGAGGCCGTCGAAGCCGCGGAAGATTCTGCCGACCACCGGATTCAGGATGTCGTGCTCTCGGTCCAGTGCGGCCAGCCGAAGAGCGTCCATGGCCGCGCGGAAGCCACGGCTTCGGGCGTCGTCATCGGCGACGAGCATCTGCGGATTCTGCTCGCGGACGCGAAGAACCGCTGCCGGGAACATGGCTATGAAACGGTTCAGGCTGCGCCCACGGAATATGTCGTGGATCAGGCCCGCGGAGTGGCCGATCCACGGAACCTGGTCTGCGACCGGCTGGGTGTTTTGGTCCATGCCGTGGCGGTTCGCGCCGCGCCGCTGCAGAATCTGCGGCTTGCGGTGCAGAGGCGGCAGCTGGTCATTTCGCGACAGCTGTTCGCGGCCTATGCGAGCGCGATCTCGACGCTGACACCCGATGAACTGTCGCTGGGCTGCACGCTCATCGACATGGGCGCAGGATGCACCTCGGTATGCGTGTTCCGGGAAAATTCGCTGGTGTATGGCGATACGGTCCCGCTCGGTGGGGCAAACGTTACCGCCGATCTTGCCGGCATTTTGTTGACGCCCATGACGGCAGCCGAACGGATGAAAACCCTGTATGGCTCTGCGCTGGGCGAAGTCGATGCGGGCGACGACCTGATTGAAGTGCCGCTGGTCGGTGAAGAAGGCGAGCGGTCAAACCGCGTCCGCCGGGCGCATGTCGCACAGATCATTCGTGCACGGATCGATGAAATTTTCGCAGCGATTAATTCCCGTCTGACAAAAGCGGGTTTCGATGTCACGGCAGGCCGGCGCGCCGTACTGACAGGCGGAGCCTCCCAGCTTGCCGGAGTGCGCGAAGTCGCCTCCGAGGTTTTGAAGAAGCAGGTCCGGCTCGGGCGGCCGCAGACATTTCCGGGACTGGCGCTTGCCGGTGCCGGTCCCGCCTATGCCACCGCAATCGGGCTCCTGATCGCCGCCGCAACAACTTCCGCGGAGAGCACGGATCCGAATCCTCCCGCGGTGGCGCAACCGCCGCGGGCCGGTTTCGCCCGCTGGGTCGCGCAAAGATTCCTCGGATGATCGCAAACGTTCGCAGCGTGTCTTCAACACGGAGAGGTACGATATGACGATGAATATCAGCACGCCTGGAACCCGGGAGCTGAAGCCGCGCATTACGGTGCTCGGTATTGGCGGCGCCGGCGGCAATGCCGTGAACAACATGATCGGTGCGCGGCTGGAGGGTGTCAGCTTCTTTGTCGCGAACACTGATGCGCAGGCCCTCATGCTGTCGAAGGCCGAGCGCAAAATTCAGCTCGGGGCGGAACTCACTCAGGGCCTGGGGGCCGGCGCCAAGCCGGAAATCGGCCAGGGCGCGGCGATGGAATCGCTGCCGGAAATTCTCGATCAGCTTTCCGGGTCGCAGATGGTCTTCATCACCGCGGGAATGGGCGGCGGCACCGGGACCGGCGCGGCACCGGTGATTGCGCGCGCCGTACGCGAACAGGGCATCCTGACCGTTGGCGTGGTCACAAAGCCGTTCCATTTCGAAGGCGAGCGCCGGATGCGCATTGCCGAGCGCGGCATCGACGAGTTGCAGAATTATGTCGATACGCTGATCATTATCCCGAACCAAAATCTCTTCCGTGTGGCCAACGAACGCACCACATTCGCACAGGCGTTCGCGATGGCCGACGATGTGCTGCATTCCGGCGTGCGCGGCGTGACCGACCTGATCGTGATGCCTGGTCTGATCAATCGGGATTTCGCGGACATCAAGACCGTCATGTCCGAAATGGGCAAAGCGATGATGGGGACGGGAGAGATGGCCGGCGAGGGCCGGGCGCTGAAGGCGGCCGAAGCAGCCATTTCCAATCCGCTGCTCGAGGATGTCTCCATGAAGGGGGCGCGCGCGGTGCTGGTCAACGTCACCGGTGGGCCCGATCTGATGCTGTTTGAAGTGGACGAAGCGGTAAACCGGATTCGTGCGGAAGTCGATGCGGACGCGAACATCCTGTTCGGCAGCGCGCTGTCCGAGGACATGGAAGGACGCGTCCGCGTGTCGGTGGTGGCGACGGGAATTGATGCCGAAACCGGACGCAAGCGGATCGACAATGTTCAGCAATTTCCCGGGCGGCGGAAGCCCGCAGAGCTTGCCGAATCGGATTCCATGCTCCGGGCGCAAAATTCGGCCATCAATATCCCGGGACTGAATGAACCGGTTGCAAGCGACATGGCGGCGCCAACCCTGGAATCCGTGAAAGAGGAACTACTGGTGCTGGGGGGGCAGGATGCGCCAGTGATCACCGGTAGGGCCGAGCGTCCCATGATCGCGGAGCTGCCGCATATGAGCGAACCCGAACGCCCCCGCCGCCGCGTTTTTGGCCTGTTTGGCGGACGCAGGCGTAGCGAACCGGCGACACCGGTCGAACCTCACCTGGAGTTTCTGCGCGGCAGTGCCGCGGTGAAACAGGCGGGCGAAACTCAACCGGACGCCCCGGCTTTCACATTGCAACCTTCGCCCGTGGTTGAGAATCCGCCGCCGGCCGGTCAGCAGGGTCAACGCAAACCGGCGGACGATCTCTTCCTGGACGTGGAGGACCGTTTCGAAATTCCGGCATTTCTGAAGCGGAAAAAAACCGGATCCTGATGGCCGCACGCCGGACAGTCGCGCGGGAAGTCGAGGTTGAGGGCGTCACCTTACATACGGGCGTTCCGGTTCTTATGCGAATTGTCCCGGCTCCGGCCCGGACCGGAATCGTGTTCCGCCGCAATGATATTCCGGATCGTCCGACGATCGCCGCAATATGGAGAAATGTGGTTCAATCCCGCTTCGCGACGGTGATTGGCGAAGGCGGCGCGACGGTCGCGGTTACGGAACATCTGCTTGCCGCGCTCGCGGGCCTGGCCATCGATGATTGCCTGATCGAATTGAGCGGGCCGGAACCACCGCTGCTGGACGGCGACGCCCTCTCGTTCGTTCGTCTGCTCGACACGGCTGGCGTGCAGGAACTCGATACGCCGCGCGCAGGCATTCGCGTGCTGCGCCCGGTCGAGGCGAATACCGAATCCGCGGGCGCAGGGCTGATTCCCGCCGCCGAGCCGGAATATCACTTTGAAATCGATTTCCCGGACTCCGTGATCGGGCGCCAGAGCTTTTCATGCCAACTGACTGACACGCGGTTCCGGCAGGAGATCGCGCCTGCACGAACTTTCGGATTTTTGAAAGACGCCGAACAGTTGCACAAGCAAGGCTTCGCGCGCGGCGCGACGCTGGACAATACTCTGGTGATCGACGGTGACCGGTTGTGCAACCCGGACAGACAGCGGTTCCCCGATGAATTCGTGCGCCATAAAATCCTCGACGCGATTGGGGATATGAAGCTGGCTGGGGCACCACTGATCGCCCGTTTCGAGGGCCGGCGTTCCAGCCATGCACATAACGCTGCGCTTCTCCGGAGCCTTTTCGCGGATTCCGCCAACTACGACTGGATCGAAATGTGACTTGGCCTTCCCAAGTCAACTTGCGCACTGGACCACGCCGGTTGGCGGTGGCATAAGCCGGAAAGCGGGATGGGGCTGCACCTCAAAGTGGACGCGCTATGTCTCTGAAACGGCTGACCTTTGTTTGCAGACACCTGGCCATTGCGACGGCGATGGGCGCCAGCGCAATTGCGCTTTCCGCTTGTGCCGGCGACGACCAGATGGCGGCGCAATATGTCGAACGCCCAATTGACCAGATCTACTCTGATGCATGGAAACTTATCGACCGGGAAGACTGGCTCAACGCAGGGCGGCAATTCGACGAGGTTGAGCGCCAGCACCCCTATTCCGTCTGGGCCCGCCGCGCGATGCTGATGTCGGCCTTCTGCTATTACGAGGGGAACCGCTACGGGGATGCGATCGATGCCGCCGGCCGCTTCATCCAGCTTCATCCGGGCAATAAGGACGTGCCCTATGCCTATTACCTGAAGGCGATTTCGCTCTACGAACAGATCCAGGACGTCAATCGTGATCAGGGCAAGACCGAAGATGCGCTCACGGCGCTTCAGGATCTGATCCAGCGTTTCCCCGACACCGAATATGCGCGCGACGCGCGGCTAAAGGTCGATCTGCCACGCGACCATCTGGCCGGGAGGGAAATGACCATCGGCCGGTTCTACCTCCGGCAGGGCGACTATCTCGCCGCGATCAACCGTTTCCGGACGGTCATCGCCAAATATCAGACGACTTCGCACGCGCCCGAAGCGTTGGAGCGGCTCACGGAAGCCTATCTTGCGCTCGGCGTGGTCAAGGAGGCGCAAACTTCGGCTGCGGTGCTGGGCTTCAACTATCCGGGTACCGACTGGTATATGGATGCCTATAATCTGCTGACGAATCAGAATCTGGCGCCATCGGAAGACAAGGAATCCTGGATCAGCAAAGCCTATCGCGCGGTATTTTAGCGGCGCTTCTCCCATTCGGGAGCAAAAGGCGGGCGAGCTCATGCTCGCGTCGCTGACGGTTCGTGACATTGTCCTGATCGAACGGGCAGACCTCGCGTTCTCGCCCGGCCTCAATGTGCTGACCGGAGAGACGGGGGCCGGCAAATCCATCCTGCTGGACGCGCTGGGGTTGGCGGCTGGCGAACGTGGCGGCGGGCGCGCGTCGATCCGGCCCGGAGCTGGTCAGGCGGTGGCAATCGCGAGCTTCGAATTGCCGCCGCGCCATCCGGTGCAGGAGATCATCAGCGCCAATGGAATCGCGATGGATGGCGGCGAACTGATCCTGCGCCGAATGGTCTCGGCCGACGGCCGCAGCCGCGCCTTTGTCAACGATCAGCCGGT
>JANWHR010000133.1 GCA_025450355.1 Micropepsaceae bacterium | reverse complement strand
GAAATTCTGCAGCGCGCGATCGGACGCCTGAAGGTCCTTCTGGTAGGTCGTGACGAAGTTGTTGTAGAGCTTTGCGGCGTCGCATGACAGCGCGGCGACCATCAGCCTTTGCTGAATGGCTGCGGCCTTCACCGCGTTCATGTCCTCCGGCCGGGCGCAACCGGCCTGGGCTGCTGCCATGGCGTTTCCGGCCATGGACGTGATCATGAGAGCCACGGCGCCGGTTTTCGCAAACTTCCGCATCGAACTCCACCCTTCTGGGCCTGGCAGCCCGTTGCAAGATGTCCCGGACATCCCTGTATCGTTTATACCACCGGCGTCCGCTCCAGCGCAGCGAATTCTTGAACGAGGTTTCCAGAAACCTAAGCAGCTGTCGCAAAACAAACGCATTGCAGGGAAGATGGCCTGGCCAAACATTCCCGCTGCGTTGACAATCCGTGGCCTGGGTGCAATTGGCACGGCCTGAGGCGCCGGCGAATGTTCCGGTGTGCTGCGCAACGCCGCAGCACTGCTTTCGTTAAGCAGATGTGGTTTCCTGCGGACGGGGAGTGGAAATGCCCTACAAGGTGGCCGTGGTCGGCGCGACCGGAAATGTTGGCCGGGAAATGCTGAACACACTGGCGGAGCGCCAGTTTCCAGCGGGCGAGGTGGTCGCACTCGCGTCCACGCGCTCGACCGGCGTGGACGTGTCCTTTGGGGATGCAACGCTGAAGGTCAAGGCGCTCGATTATTTCGATTTCGCCGGTACGGATCTGTGCCTGATGTCCGCGGGCTCCGGCGTGGCGAAGGAGTGGGCGCCGAAGATCGTGGCCAAAGGGGCCATCGTCATCGACAACTCTTCGCAATGGCGGATGAATCGCGAAGTCCCTCTGGTTGTTCCGGAAGTCAACGCAGAGGTGCTCGAACAGGGGATACGCAAGGGCATCATCGCCAATCCGAACTGCTCGACTGCGCAGATGGTGGTTGCGCTGAAACCGCTACACGATGCGGCGCGGATCAAACGCGTGGTGGTGTCCACCTATCAGTCGGTTTCAGGCAAGGGCAAGGCGGCGATGGATGAGTTGTTCCGCCAGACGCGCGCGGTATTCGTGGCCGATCCGATCGAAAAGGAAATTTTCACAAAGCAGATCGCGTTCAACATTATTCCGCATATCGACACTTTCCTGGATTCCGGCTTCACGAAGGAAGAATGGAAGATGATGGTCGAGACGCAGAAGATTCTCGATCCTGACATTCAGGTGACCGCCACCTGCGTGCGTGTCCCGGTGTTCGTCGGCCACGCGGAAGCGATCGCAGTCGAATTCGAAAGGCCGATCACCGCCGAACGTGCCCGATCGATCCTGCGCTCGGCGCCGGGAGTCCTGGTCGTGGACAGCCGCGAGGACGGCGGTTATGTGACGCCGGTGGAGGCGGCCGGCGAAGACGCGACCTATGTCAGCCGTATACGGAAAGACCCGACGGTCGAGAACGGCCTTTGGCTCTGGGTGGTATCCGACAATCTGCGCAAGGGCGCGGCGCTGAATGCGGTGCAGATTGCGGAGTCGCTGGTCAATCGCAAGCTGCTGAAACGGGCAGCGTAGCACGGGTGATGGCGCCGCTCGAGCGGTACCGGGCGCTGCTGGAAAGCAGCCAATTGAAACCCGATCCGGCGCAGGCCCGCGCAGCGGAACAGTTGGACCGGCTCTACCGCGCACTGGAAACCTACCGCCCGCGCAGGGGGTGGTTTGGATTGGCGCTGCCGGCCCGGACCGCGCCAAAGGGAATCTATCTCTTCGGCGACGTGGGCCGCGGTAAATCGGCATTGATGGATCTGTTTTTCGCGAGCGTGACCACGCGACAAAAACGGCGCGTGCACTTCAACGATTTCATGATGGAAACACATCGCTTCATTCACGAATGGCGCGGTCTGCCGCCGGCGGAAAGGAGATTGCGGCCGGAATTCGTGCGCGGCGCCGGCGAAGACCCGATTGCGCCTGCCGCCAAACGCATTGCGATGGCCGCGACCCTTGTCTGCCTCGATGAATTTCAGGTGATGGATATCGCGGATGCGATGATCCTCGGGCGGCTGTTTGAAAAGCTCCTTCAACGCGGTCTGGTGATCGTCGCGACTTCCAATACGGAGCCTGACCGTCTGTACGAAGGCGGACTCAATCGCGAGCTTTTCCTTCCTTTCATTGCGATGATCCGGCAACGCTTTGATGTGATCGAGCTGAACGGTCCCCTGGATTACCGCCTTAATCACATGGCCGGCGTGCACATCTACAATACACCGTTGGGTGCGGGCGCGGACCGTGCCATGAACGAAGCCTGGCGCAAGCTCACGGATGGCGGGCACGGCGAATCGGTGACGGTCGAAGTCCTGGGCCGCAAACTGATGGTCCCGGAAGCCAGTGCGGGCGTGGCGCGGTTCAGTTTCGAGGCGCTGTGTGCCGCACCGCTTGGTTCTGCGGACTATCTCGCCCTGGCGGACCGCTTTCACACCATCCTGATTGACCGGATTCCCCAGCTTGGCCCAGAGCGCGCGAACGAGGCGCGGCGCTTCACGCTACTGATCGACACGCTGTATGATCGCCGGATACGGCTGATCTGTTCGGCGGCCACACGCCCGGAGCAGCTCTATACCACCGGGGACAATTCTGCCGCGTTCCGCCGCGCGGCATCGCGGCTGCTGGAGATGCAAAGCGTGGATTACCTGATGGCAGCTGGCTCGACGGCGAGCAGCCCCCCTCGGCGCTTCGCTCCACTCCCCCCGTGACCGGGGGGAGAAAGCCAAATGATGGCGGACCTGATTCGCGTGGCGCTGCTCCTTTCGGGCGTGCTCGCCGCTTTTGCCCTGTATCAGCCTGTGCTGCGGACACTGCGCCGGTTCGAAGCGCGCAATGCCGAACGGCGCATGCAGGAATTGAAAAGCGCCATGGATGCCTATGCGCATTACCGGCAAACCGTTGATTTCGTGGAGGAGCAGATCGAGCCGGTATCCGCGGTGACCGTCGCGGATGAACGGACCGGCGAACCGGTGAAGCGTTATGTGTTTCTCGGCGCCTGGTACGCCTCACGCAGCGACGCGGACGCCGCGCGTTACGCCGCGATCGTGGAAAAAGCGCGCGAATTCTACGTCGATCTGGACCGGGTGTTTCTCGCGCGAGGGCGACGCAGGTGGTCCGGCGGCACGGCGCTCACCGATCCGTCGAAGCATCGGAGTTGGACGCCGCCAGAAAAGTAGAAACTGCGGGCCGGAAGCCCGCGGTCCAGGTGAGGTCGAGCACAATCCCGTCTCTCGCTACTCATCGGGCTCGGAAACAATCTCGCACTTCGTAATTTCGGGACCGCGCAGAGGAGGAGGCGTGGGGGATGCGAACGGAGCAGGGGTCAAGTTCGAAATCAGTGGCCGGATCTGGCGACAGCACGGGGCTGAAATGGGAAGCGCAAAGCGCGCGATCACCTGACCGAATGGCCGGGGTGACCCTCCCCATCCGGCGGATGGGAATCAGGTCTCGAAAAACCCATCATAAATCCCATCTATTGACGGAGTTTCCGATGCCCGAGTCCTCTTCCATTCTCTGCCAGTTCTCCGATGCGCTGAGCGCTCTGGTGACACAGGCGCGCAGTTTTGTTGCATCCATCGAGCACGCCGACGGCTGGCGCGGCAGCGGTGTGCTGTGGCGGGGAAATGTCGTTGTGGCCTCGGAACAGGCGCTGCCACGGGACGCGGAATATGAGGTCCTTGTTGCGGGCGAGCTGGTGAAGGCGCAAATCGCCGGGCGCGACCCCGGTGTCAATGTCGCCATCCTCCGGCTGGAACGTGAAATTGCATCGGCATTGCCGAATTTCGCGAAGGCGAACGCGGGCGCGCTTGCCGTGATCCTGGGCGCAGCCGGTGAAGGGGTTTCCGCGCGTCTTGCAATGCTGCGTTCGGTTGGTGCGCCGTGGGAGAGTATGGCCGGCGCAACCATCGACCAGCGCATCGTGCTGGACTCGACGATCGGGCAGGACGAGGGCGGGCCGGTGCTGGCCGCCGATGGACGGTTATTCGGCATTTCGACGCGGGGAGCCCGCAGGCAAAGTCTTGTGATTCCCGCGTCCAATGTCGAGAAATCGGTAAGTTTGCTCCTGGAGCAGGGTGGCGTGAAGCGCGGCCATCTGGGCGTTGCACTGCGTCCCGTCGCCATTCCGGAATCGCTGCGGCCCGGGGACGGGCAACGCATCGGACTGATGGTCATGGAAGTGGAATCCGGCGGGCCTGCGGGCATGGCCGGAATTCTGGCGGGCGACATCCTGTTGTCGGTTGGCGGCGCGCCGGCAATCCGCTTTGGGCAGTTGACGCGTCAGCTGGGGGCGAACAGCATCGGCCGTAAAGTCGAAGTGCGGTTCGCGCGCGCGGGGCAGGTCGAGAAGCGCGAGTTGACCATTGCCGAAAGAGCCCCGGGATGAAAGCCGCCGCGACAGTGGCCGTACCGTTTAATATCCGTACACGAATCGTCTCGTCCGCTCCAGCGCGGACCTCGGCCCTTTCAACGATCCTTGCGGCGTTGGGCCATGCGGTCGTTACGGAAGCGGGTGAAGCAGAAGTCGTGCTGGCGGATCATGCCGTTCCGCCGCGCAACGTTCCGGCGGTCGTGATTGGCGCGGGGTTCGACGGACATGAAGGTTGGCTGCCGGACGGCGCGAGCGCCGGACAGATCGATGCTGCATTGCGTGCCGTCGCTGCAGGGTTGCGGGTTGAGCCGGCCTCGGCGGTCCGGGCGTTCCGCGCCGCAGATGAATCCCAAAGCGATGTTCTGCTCACGGCTCGCGAAACCGAAGTGCTGAAGGCCGTTTCGCTGGGCTTGAGCAACAAGGAGATCGCGCGCGAGCTCGAGATTTCCCTTCACACCGTCAAATTTCATCTCGAATCACTGATGCGCAAACTGCGCGCCTCCAGCCGTACGCAGGCGGTCACCAAAGCCTTGCGTCTCGGCCTGCTGGAAGTGTTCAGGGTTTGAGAAGCGAGAGGGAAGTGAGAGCCGCCTCTCGCGCCTCGCTTCTCTTTTCTCGCTCCTATTTTCGGGTTTCCCGTTCGCCGGCGTAGCGCACAATGACCGCGCCGCAGAGCGCCAATACGACTGCCCCGAACTGTAACCATATCAGCATCGAGCTTTGCCAGGGATTTATGAACACCAGCGATCCGCGGTCGTTGAACGGCAGAAGATTGCCCGTGGCGGGCTGCGGAAATGCCGGCAATCTGGCCGTGTAAAGGCTGTACATGTACAGATGCGCGACGGCCATTGCGGCGCTGACGGCGATCGCAAAATACCCGTATCGCCGCCGCGCAGGCAGCATGATGTCGCCCTTGCCCAACACCAGGATGGCAACCACCGCGAGGGTCAGCAGCCAAAACCACGGCTCATTCATGGACGTCGCGGGCTGCGCGCAATCGGCCGCTGCGACCGTTGTTGCCAGGACGCAAAGGCAGAGGAATGTCCCGAGATCGCGAACCAGCCTGCGGCGGCTTGCTTCCGCCTGCGGCAGCGCGCCTGTCTCAAAAATTATTTTGAAAAGCGGGACATGTTCGCCGCCGGGAGCTGGCGCGATTTCACCGGCTCTTGCGGCGCGGGCAAATTCAGACCTGACGTTGAGGTAATTTTTTGCGGCCGCGAGCAACGCCAGCAGCGCGCCCGAAAGGCAGCCGATTCCGATCCAGTAGAGAAAGTCATCCATGCGCCAATCAGGGTTGTCTTCGCATGATCCGGGGCGAGCTTTCCCGGATGTCTGCCTCGTCAGCTTCGTGAAAGATTGTGCACGCCGCCCGTTAACAGTTCGTTCGTCGTTCCGCTAAATTGTGCAGTAGCCTGCCCGAGTGGGCCAACCGCATCGCGATGCGGGGACCACGAAAAGTGGCGTGAATGCGCGCAGTGACGGACTTGGGACGGCGCGAAATACAGGTGCGGAACGGACAAAAGCGCCGGCGCGTTGATCAAAAGAAGAACGCCGGGATTGATCCATGCGCAGGTCCGTCATAGCCACAGCTTTGTTGCTTGTCTCCGCCGCGAGTACGCCCGCCTTTGCGGCGGCCATCCAGAATAGTACTTCGCAGGCCGAGCAGCTCCCGAATACCGTCGATGTTCAGGAATTGGGCACCGCGCAAACGCTGCTGTCGAAATCATCCGCGGTTCTGGCGCGATTCAATTCCGATACAAAAATGCTTGCGCTTATGCGGCAGGCCAAAGCGGTATTGATTATTCCCGATTTTGGTCACGGGAGTTCGGCTCCCGCCGGGCCCTGGGGATCTGGCGTACTGCTGGCGCAGAGTAATGGCCGTTGGTCCGACCCGGTCTTCTACACTTTTGGAGGCGGTTCTCTCGGGCAGACCATCGCCAATGGCGGGGCCCTGGTGCTGTTCGTGATGAAGGATGGCGCCCTGGCAAAATTTCAGCGAGGATCGGACTGGTCGCTCGATTCAACTCAGGGAACCAGCATCGTCAACTATTCAGCGGCAATGCCACTGGATCTGTCGGGACAGGGTGCAGATTTCATTGCATGGTCGGCATCCGGCGGGCCGCATGCCGACACCCAGGTCAGTATCACCGGCATTTCCTTCGATACCGCCGCGAACACCGCCGTGTATGGAACAACCGATCTGCGCAACATCCTGGCCAGCCGAACTCCGTACCTGAATCCGGATGTCATCAGCCTGGTCAGACACATGCCTGCGGCGGAGAGCGCAGCGAACAATCAAAAGCGGATACCAGCTCACGTTGACTACCGAAGGGCGCAAAGCTCCAGCGGTGCTGATCCGGCGCGCGGCTGACGATCTCCGGCATCAGGCATTTCACTTCCCGAAATCGACCTTTCCATGTGATAATCGTCTCCTGGTTCGCAATCCAGAATTGCGTCCTCGCCCAACCAGCCGCGGGAGACTTACATGTATAGAGCAGGACTGGCCGCCGTTATTCTCGTTTCAGTTTCTGCGGCCGCCAGCGCCCAGCTTCAGCCGTTGAATGTCATGCCGGGCCTCTGGGAGATGACGATGACCTCCGCCGTAAACGCAACCATACCGCCCGAGATGCAAGCCCGGATGAGTCAGTTGCCGCCCGAACAGCGCGCCCGGCTTGAGGAGTTGCTCCGGAACAGGCTCGGAGGACAACCACAAACAACAACGCACCGGAGCTGTGTCACGGCGGCCGATCTTGCGAAAATGCCGTTCCAGGACTCGAAGATGAACTGCACGTGGAACACGCTCACATCGAATGGCAGCGCCATGGAAATTCACGGAACCGCCTGTCGCATCGACAACGGCAATGGCCAGACAGCAACGGGTGAAGTCAACGTCAGTATCCGGGCAGCCAACTCCCAAAATGCATCCGGCACGATCCAGTTCGCGATGTCGGGCCCAAACGGGCAGTCCGTGTCCGCGAATAACAGCTTCACCGGCAGGTGGATTTCGGCCACCTGTCCGCCCGACAATTGAATTGGCCAGGCTGAGGCGCCGCCGGTCCCATGTGCGGCCGATTCACGAACCGCTACTCATGGAGCGAGCTGTCCAGGCTCTACTCCCTCGCCGGCAGTGCACCGCCGCCATCGAATTTTAGGCCCCGCTATAACATCGCGCCGACCGACACGGTCCCGGTCATTCGGCGCAGGGCGGGCGGACGCGCCGCTGATTTTCTGAAATGGGGCCTGGTCCCGCTGTCCGCAAAAAACGCTGCGGATGCAGCAAAACTGATCAACGCCCGCGCAGAAACGGTGGCGGACAAACCGTTGTTCCGGTCGGCCTTTCTTCATCGCCGCTGCCTGGTTGCCGCCGACGGGTTTTATGAATGGAAGAAAGTCTCGGCAAAGCAGAAAGCCCCGTACTTTATCACCCTCCGGGATAATGCGCCCTTCGCATTTGCCGGCATTTACGAATACTGGATTCCACGCGAGGGACCGCGACTGGAAACATTCGCGATCCTCACCTGCGCGCCCAATTCGCTCATCGCGCCACTGCATGACCGGATGCCCGTCATTCTTCCACCAGAAACCTGGCCGGCCTGGCTGGGCGAGCAACTGGTTTCACCCGACCGGTTGAAGATGCTGCTCAAGCCATTCCCCCCCGAGCCCATGGATGCCTGGCCGGTCGGCCCGCGTGTCGGAAATGTGGCCAATGATGACGAGGGCCTGATCGCGCGCGAATCGGGCATCGCCTGAAAGCCCCATGGCATGGAACCTGACAGTTTGATGTCACAGGCTTGTCACAGACTGGCGCCCGAATTGGCGGTGGCCTGTGTTCTGCTGGTGCGTTGTTGCCGCAGAACACCGGGGCTGCCACGGCTGTGGATGAGAAAATCGATTATTATCGGCGTCAGGCTGCGCGCTGCCGGGATTGGGCAGAATCATCGTCGAGTCCGGCCGTCAGGGCTGAATACGAAAGACTGGTGAGCGCCTGGCTTGCTCTCGCCAATTTCCGTCACCATAGGACCACGCCGGTCCTCCTGGCACTGAAAAAGCCGGAAGACGGAAGCGGTTCATGATTAAAAGCATGGCCCGGTGTTGCCGGGCCATGCCTCTCCCCCGCTCCGTTCTTTGTTTTCCTGTTCAGCGAACGCAGCGCCCAGAAGGTGGCTCAATCTGGTCGAGATGCGGAATGACTTCGCCGGCGCCGCCCTGGCAGGCAACCCATCGGAAGTCATGCTTTGCGTCGGTTTCTTTCAGGCTTTCATCCGCAATCAGCGCGCCAAAGCCATTTGCCGCAACACTGCCCGCCACGGCGCCATCCTGGCAGGAGACCAGCTGCGTCCCCGACATGAGGCAGTAGGCGAACTGTACGTCGTATCCGCAATGGTTCCGGAACCCCCAATGCATGCCGTCACTTTCGACCGAAAGGCAGGTGGACGCGCCATGTTGATCCGGTACGAGCGCGTTGGGAGGCGTTGCCGAGGCGAGGACCTGCGGCTTGCCTGCATCGGCCGGAGCCGGATCAATGACATGCACATCCGATTTGCGGACCTCGATCTCGCGCTCTTCGGCGGCAACAGCGGCCGCGGTGGAAGCCGTCTCGGGAGGAGCCGCGCCGGTCGCTGCCAGGACCGTTTTCGGCGAGGGGGTGGGAACCGGCGGATATAAGGGTGCGCCCGGCGCAGCGGTCCCCATGTTGATTTTCGGTGAAACGATGTTCTCCGGCTTTGCCCTTCCAGGGGG
>JANWHR010000132.1 GCA_025450355.1 Micropepsaceae bacterium | reverse complement strand
CGCAAACGGATTGGAATTCGAATGCAGTCGTAGCGCCGAGCCCAACGCATTGGCGCTGGGCAAACCCGCTGCGCCCTGGATGGTCTCCTGTTCGCGCGCCTGCGCGATGCGCGAAACCGCACTCATGACGTCCAGATTGGCGGCAAGCGCTTCGTCGATCAGACGGTCAAGGACCGGATCGTTGAACTGGCGCCACCACACGGACAAATCGGCGGGTGATCCGGATTCGGCCGGCGCGGCGTTCGTGAATTTGCCGGGAACATCCGCTTTGGGCGGCTGGTAGTTGGGGCCGACCACGCAGGACGCGAGGGCCGCTGCCGCACCGGATAACACTATGATCCTGGCTTTATCCCACATCCACGTGCACCTGGCCGCGCTTTGGCGCCTTCAACAGCAGAGCCAGCGGCACGCTACAGAAAATAATGATCATCATGATGTGGAAAATATCAACATAGGACAGCATCAGGGCCTGCTGTTGTACCTGGTGAAGAATCTGCGCCGTCGCCATGGTCTCGGTTTGGCCCGGCGGCAAGCCTTGCGCCGCATAGGCCTGTGAAAGCGAATGTACCGCCTGATTGTAGTTGGGATTCAGTGGATTCAGTGTTTCGACGTAGCGCGCCTGATGAAACTGCGCGCGTTGGGAAATGATGGTTTGAACGATGCCGATCCCGAGATCGCCGCCGAGATTCCGCGTTACATTCATCAGGGCCGAAGCCTGATTATACGATTGTGGGTTCAACCCGACATAGGCGACGGTGCTGATCGGAATGAACAGGAATGGTATGCCGATCGATTGCCACATCCGCGCAAACGCCGCATTCGTGAATGTGATTTCGGTGTTCAGGGTGGTCATGTTCCAGAGCGCAAATCCCTGGATCAGGAATGCGACACCGACCAGGATTCGCGCGTCCACACGTCCAGTGAGAACTCCAGCCAGAGGCATCATGACAATGGTGGCCAGACCGCCGACCGAAAGCGCTTCGCCGGCAAGCGTCGATGTATAGCCCAGCACCTGCTGCAGGAATTGCGGGATGAACAGCGTCGTCCCGAAAATGATCGTGCCGACCAGAAGCATGAACACGCAGGTGATTGCGAAATTGCGGCGTGACAACAGGCGCAGCGCGACCGCGGGGTTTTCCTGATTCAATTCCCACGGGATAAATGCAACCAGCGCCAATCCCGAAACGACGGCAAAGCCAATGATCGTTGGACTGGAAAACCAGTCCAGGCGTTCACCCCTGTCCAGCATGACCTCGAGGCATCCAAGGAACAGCGCGATGAGCGCAAATCCGATATAGTCGAAGCGGATACCACGCGCATGCAGTTCGTGCGTGTGTTCCCTGACCGCCGCCGATTCGACGACAAAGGCTGATACCAGAAGCAGAGACGTGATCCCGAAGGGAATATTGATGAAAAATATCCAGTTCCACGACACCGTATCGGTGATGTATCCGCCGATGGTGGGTCCGGCGACTGGCGCCACGATCACCACCACGCCATAGGCCGCCATGGCAAGGCCGCGCTTTTCCGGCGGAAAAGTGTCGGCGATCATGGATTGTTCGACCGGCGCCAATCCTCCGCCGCCAATGCCCTGCAGCACGCGGGCAACAATCAGGAAACCCAGGTTCGGCGCCATCCCGCAGAGAAAGGATGCGATGGTAAAAAGCGCCACCGACATCATGTAGTAGCGCTTGCGCCCCATCACGTCGGCAAGCCAGCCGCTGATCGGAATGATCACCGCATTCGCCACCAGAAAGCTGGTGATGACCCAGCTCGCTTCGTCCAGCGATGCCGACAGCGATCCGGCAATGTGCGGCAGCGAAACATTCGCCACGGAAGAGTCGAGCACCACCATGAAGGTTGCGATCGAGATCACACCGACAATCGTCCAGGGATTTCGCTCTCCGGCCACCGAACGGGCGGGTGTCCACCCCGAGTTGGCTGCTGCGGCGTCCGCCACTCAACGGACCCGGACGGTTGGTTCGGCGGACATTCCCGGACCCAATGGGCAGTCGCGCGGGACGGTATCGAGATCGATTTTCACCGGCACGCGCTGAACAACCTTGACGAAATTTCCGGTGGCGTTTTCGGGCGGCAGGATGCCAAACGCCTGGCCGGCGCCCCGTTGGATGGAGTCCACGTGGCCGCGGACATCCGAATTCGGACAGGCGTCCACATGAATGGCGACGGGCTGACCCGGCCGCATATAGGCGAGCTGAGTTTCCTTGAAATTGGCTGTTACCCACATCTGGAGGGGTACGATCGCCATCATCTGCTGACCAACGCTGACGTAATTTCCGGCCGCGGCCGAACGCTGGGCGATGTGTCCGGCAACGGGAGCGACGATCCGTTCGTATCCGACGGATATGTGCGCCTGTGCGACGAGCGCTTTGAGATTGTTCACCGTGGCCTCAGCGGCCTGTACCTGTGCGGCAGCGGCCGTTCGCTGGTTCGCCTGCGCCTGCGCCTGCCGCTGCGCGGCATCACGTTGATTGGCGAGGTTGCGCGCCTGCGTATCAGCCTGATCGAGCTGCTGCTGTGCGACAGCCTGAGGATTTATACGCTGCAACTCGCGATAGCGATTGGCTTCTGTCGTGGCGTTCTGCGCTTGCGCGCCCAGCGCGGCTGCATTGGCCAAAGACTGTTCATAAGTATCCTGTGCCACTCTGGTCTGTGCTCGGGCCTGCTGAAGCTGCGCTTCGGCCTGGCTCTGCTGCGCCATGGCCTGCTGCAACTGCGTTTGCGCGTTTCCGGCGTCGATTTCCACCAGCAACTGACCAGGCTGAACCAACTGGTTGTCATTCACATCGACGCGCACGATCCGGCCGGCGATCTGCGGCGCGATGCGCACGATGTGCGTATCGATGAAGGCATCGTCGGTGGATTCGAAATGGCTGGCGTTTTCCCACCAGGAATAGCCGAGGATGACAGCGCCAATCAGGATGATCAGGCCGATGGCGAGGATGAGGGGCCGCCGGAAACGGTTGCGGCGGGGCGCCACGGGCGCGGTTCCGGGTGGGCTCGCCGGCCCGGACGGAAGTTCCGCCGGCCTTTGGCTTTCACCATACACGCCGGGGCCAGGCGAGGGTTCCGGTTCTCCCGGAATTCGGTCCATTCGGTTCATTCGGCCCCTCTTCGCGATTGCCGTTTCGGCGATCGCCATCCGCGATTGCGGAGATGTGCCAGAAATACCATTGGTACGGACAATTTAACACGCACTCGTTTGCGTGCGCAGGCGCGATCCGCACAACCGCGCCGGACGCCTGACCTGAGAAGACGCTGCTGGCCCCAATTGGTTCCTGAATTTGGAATTTGCAGGCAACCTCATGAGGTTGTCTGCGTTCAGCGCGGCAGCAATCCGTCCAGGCATTGACGATGTCAGATCCAATCCCGGAAAGCGCCGGGCCGAAATGGTGGCAGCGGGAAGTCTTTTACGAAATCTATCCGCGCTCGTTCCAGGACAGCAACGGAGACGGCGACGGAGATCTGCCGGGAATTTGCCAGCGGCTCGATTATGTCCAGTGGCTGGGAGCCGGCGCAATCTGGCTCTGTCCATTTTTCCGCTCACCCATGGCCGACGGCGGCTATGACATTTCCGATTATCGGGATGTCGATCCGATGTTCGGCAGCATGGGGGATTTCTCCGCTCTTCTGGACCAGGCCCATGCGCGGGGCCTGAAGATTGTTGTCGATCTGGTACCAAACCACACGTCGGATCGTCACCCGTGGTTCGTGGAAAGCCGGTCGTCGCGCCAAAATCCCAGGCGCGACTGGTACGTGTGGCAGGATCCCGGACCCGACGGCGGACTGCCGGCGAACTGGCTGAGTCACTTTGGGGGAAGCGCGTGGCAGAAGGATGACGCCACCGGGCAGTATTTCTATCACGCATTCCTGCCGGCGCAGCCGGACCTGAATTGGCGCAATCGCGAAGTCAGGACAGCGATCTATAATGACATGCGATTCTGGTTGCAGCGTGGTGTGGACGGCTTCCGCGTCGATGCAGTGACCAATTTGGTCGAGGACCAGTTGCTGCGTGATGATCCGCCGAATCCGGCCCGGGGCCGCGGCAAGATGCCCGATGATGAAATCAAACGCGTGTTTACGAAAGACCGGCCGGAGACGCATGAAATTGTACGCGAGATGCGCGACGTTCTGGACGAGTTTTCCGATCGCGTACTGATTGGAGAAGTTCATTTACCGCTGGCGCGCGCCATGGCCTATTACGGCGGCAAGAGGCCGTCTTTTCATCTGCCATTCAATTTTCAGCTGATGGAGTCGCTGTGGGATTGCCGCAGCATCTCGGCCGCGATCGATCAGTATATGCAGTTGCTTCCGGAGGATGGCTGGCCCAATTGGGTGTTGGGCAACCACGACGAAAAACGGCTTGCGACACGGATTGGCGAAGCCCAGACGCGTGTTGCCGCAATGCTGCTGATGACATTGCAAGGGACGCCCTTTATCTACAATGGAGACGAATTGGGCATGCAAAATATCCGGGTGTCGCGGCGAGAGACACGCGATACCCGGGTCAAGAACATGGGCAGCCATCGCTATTCGCGTGATGGCGCACGAACTCCGATGCGCTGGGATTCCGGTACGGGCTCGGGGTTCACGACCGGCCGGCCGTGGCTGCCGCTGGGCGCCGATACCAATCCTGATGTTGCATCGCAGCGGCAGGATCCCGGCTCGCTGCTAAACCTTTACCGGGACCTGATCGCGCTGCGGCAGGACTCACCGGCGCTGGTCGCCGGTGAATTTGTTCCGTTGGCCACACGCGGCGATGTCCTGAACTACGAGCGTTGCAAATCCGGACAGCGATTTCGTATCGCTCTCAATCTCGGTGGAAAGACGCAGCGGTTTCCGTTCGCCGGTGAGTCCAGGATCGTGCTCTCGACGATCCGTGACCGAGCGGGTGAAATCCTGTCCGGAAATGGGGTCCTTCGTCCGCACGAAGGAATTGTCGCTGAATGTGGCGAGAGATGAGTGCCGCTGTGGTTAAGCTCTTCTGAGCCAATTGTGGCGGCGATTGAGGATGGCGCGGCGCCAGTCGTTCCAGAGTCGAAAGATCAGGTAACAGGCGAACGTGGCAAGCAGGGCCATAACGCCGACAAATACCAGCGTCCATGTCGTTGCCGGTGTGGCGGGCGATTTCAGCCCCATCAGACCAAGAATGTCGCCGAAGACGGGCACGGCAAAAAAAACGTACCAGATGCCGGCGAATGCCAGCCCAAGGATCAGGGCCACGGCCGTTGCGACCAACCACAGGAAGCCCGCGACGGTCGTGACCGTGAAATACCGGATGGCCCGGATCATCCAGGCGCCGAAGGAACTCAATACGTCAGTTTGCCCAACCATCTGCGAGCCGAAACATACGCCGGCTAGTGTATGCAAGGAGATAACGCACGTTCCGCAAACCGCAAATCATATTTGTGCCGGTGCTGCTTCTTCGTTAGTTCACGCTGCGAGCGCAGCGCAAAGGGCCGTCTCAAGTCCGATCTTGTCAAACGGCTTTTGCAGCGCGGGGACATTCTGGAAAGCCACCGGAAAGGCGCCCGGCGCGTAACCGGTTGCCACGATGAAGGGAATGCCCCGATGCCGCAATTCAACAGCGATTGGCTCCGAAATGATTCCCCCGAGATTGACGTCCAGAATGGCCAGATCGAAGCCGGTTTGACGCAAGGCCAAGACCGCCTCATCGATGCGGACCGCAACAGCCACGAGTTCACAGCCCAGTTCGAGAAGCCAGTTCTCGATACTCATGCCGACGAGCGCCTCGTCTTCCACAACGAGCACGCGCAATCCCGGCAGACGTCGAGCAGATGGAACCATTATCCCCGGCTCCGCATCACAGCAGCAGATCTGTTCAGGTAAAACCCGAAGGCTGTGCTCCCGGTTCCAGTGCGATTGCACAGCTTCCGGCATCGCCGGGAACATTTTTTGCGGCCGGCGCCTTCAGGCGGACCTGGCTGTGCGTTTTGTGGGCGTGAGTTCGGAAAATCATCATCGCACGGGTGCGCACAATGATCTGCGGCTGCGCGCGTTGGCCCTCCAGCTTTATGCTGTGGCGGCGGAGTGTGAGAATGACGCCACGCAAGAGCTTCTCTTCGAGATTGCATCGGAACTCGATCAATTGGCCGGCAATCCCGAGGAAGAATTTCACAGAACTTCCGGCCGGAAATCCGATAGCCGGCGAGCTGCGGAGAAACGTCACTAAGCTCTGCCGCCGCTCAAAGGCCTCCCGCGCGGTCAGGTCGTATTTTCGTTTGCTGAAAGCCGCACCGCAATGGAAACCAAGAACCGGCTGCGGCGTTGGGGTTCCAATGCCGAAACCGGAATCTTCAAACCTCACGCTGCGGGCGGCAACTGACGGCGCCACCCGCGAGCGGCTGGATTCGCGCGCATTCGAACGGCTTGTCCAATCGGTCGTGGACTATGCCATTTTCATGCTCGATGAGGAGGGCAGAATCGTCAGCTGGAATCCGGGCGCCGAACGGATCAAGGGCTATTCCGCCGAGGAGATTATCGGAGAACATTTTTCCCGCTTCTACACCAAAGAAGACCGAGACGCAGACGTGCCCGCAGCGGCACTCAAGGAAGCTTTCGAGAAGGGCAGGTTCACTGCAGAGGGTTGGCGGGTCCGGAAAGACGGCAGCCGCTTTTGGGCGATGGTTGTAATCGATCCAATCGTCGAAAACGGCAAGCTTCTCGGATTTGCCAAGGTCACCCGCGACATCACGGAGAAACGCGAGGCTCAGATCGAGCTCGAAAGATCCCGCGAACAGCTGTTTCAATCGCAGAAGATGGAGGCGGTCGGTCAACTTACGGGTGGGCTCGCGCACGACTTCAACAATCTCCTAACAGGCATATCGGGCAGCCTCGAACTTCTGCGAACCCGAGTCGCGCAAGGCCGCATCAATGATCTGGATCGTTTTGTAACGGCGGCGCTGGGAGCGACTTCCCGTGCGGCGACACTCACGCAACGTCTGCTCACATTTGCCCGGCGGCAAAGTCTCGATCCCAGGCCAATCGATGCCAACAAGCTGGTATCGGGGATGGAGGAACTGGTCCGAAGGACCTTCGGCCCCGGGATCGAACTTGAAATCGTCTTGGCGGCCGGTCTGTGGGCGACGATTTGCGATTCCAACCAGCTCGAGAATGCCATACTCAACCTTTGCATAAACGCCCGGGACGCCATGCCGAACGGCGGCCGCGTCACAATCGAAACGGCGAACTCATGGCTGGATGATGGCAACGCCGCCCGGCGAGACATGCATCCTGGCCAGTATGTCGTGGTCTGCGTCTCCGATACCGGGACCGGAATGACTCCCGAAGTTATTGAACGGGCATTCGATCCGTTCTTTACAACCAAATCTTCGGGCGAGGGAACGGGGCTCGGACTGTCGATGGTCTATGGCTTTGCCGATCAATCCGGGGGACAGGCCCGGATTTATTCCGAGGTCGGAAAGGGTACGACCGTACGCATCTATCTTCCGCGCCATATTGGCCCGGCGGCCGAAGAGGCGGAACTTTCCGAATTTTATCCCGTCCAACGGCAGCGGCGTGGCCAAACGGTTCTCGTGGTGGATGACGAGCCGGCAGTTCGGATGCTCATAACTGAAACTCTCAACGACATGGGCATAACCCCGATTGAGGCCTCGGACGCGCGTTCGGCACTGAAGATAATGAGCGCCGATCTGCCAATAAACCTCGTCATCACTGACGTTGGACTTCCCGGCGGAATGAATGGCCGGGAGATGGTCGATGCGGCGCGCAGCAAACGCCCGGATCTGAAAGTGCTGTTTGTGACCGGCTATGCCGAGAACGCTGCCTTGAACAGTGGTCATCTTCAACCCGGAATGCAGGTGCTGAGCAAGCCGTTCGCGCTGGAAAAACTGGCCGCGCGAATACGCGCCATGCTTGATATCCGGTAGCCCCGGTCACAACGACGGATAACCGCTCCGGTGGACGCGATTGGCAGGAATCATGCCGTGCGGGCGCGTTTCTGGATCTCGCTCGCGAGTTTCAGCCACTCCGTGGCGAGCAGCAGAAACTCGCGTTTCAGTTGTTCCGACTCGGTGCTGTTTGCTGCGTCGAGCATCTCACGGGAATGCTTGCGGCACTCTTCGCCGCGCAAAATCGCATCACCCTCCTGAAATGGGCCCTCTGGCATTTCGTCTGCAGCCTCCGCCAAAACTGGACGTTAGGTCCGGCGCCACGCAGGCGGTTCCGTTCCCGCGAACTGGATCGGATGTTCATTCAGGCTGCGGGCAAAGTAAAACTAAAAATAGTGAGTACATTAAGCGTATTACGCCGTGAGCTACGAGAGCACAGTCGCAATCGTTGACACTGCTGGCGCCGGTGACTGACTTGACGCATTAGGACAAAAATGAGTAAGTAACCCCATCAGCAAATTTTTGATCTTTTGGTTATTCGGCATCAGGGATTGCGTCATGGGCGAGCTTACGCGTGCCGAACGGCTGCAAGTCATGCTTTCCGATATGGAACTTGCCGCGCTGGACGAGTGGCGGTTCACGAGACATATGCCGAGCCGGGCATCTGCGATCCGCGAACTGCTCAAAAGGGGGTTGGCGGCCGAAGGATTTGTCACGGCCGACCGAGGGGTGCAGTCCAAACACTTTGGGGTTGTTTCCGGGCAGGCCAAATCGAGAAAATTTCGGGGCGCCGGTGGTGACCGGAAGTGACCGGCTTTTGTCATCCGGTACGCCGGGTTATGCCGGAGGATTTCAACGATGATTGAGATCACCGCCGTCGATCACCTGGGTATCCGGGTCACGAACAAGGCCCGTGCTCTCAATTTTTATGCGGTCCTTGGGTTTGAGGTCGCACGCGAGGTCGATTTCGACGCCGTCGTGATCCTCCGGAATTCAGCGGGAGTTGAGCTGAATCTCATCATCAACGGAGTCGATCAGACGGGCGGCAGGAACGTTCTGATGGACGTGCCGGAAAAGCATCCCGGCTTCACCCATGTCGCCTTCCGCGTCGGCGACATCAACCGGACCATCGCGCGAATCCGCGAATCCGGAATCAGGATCACACAGGGTCCGGTCACATTTGGCGACGGCCATGTTTCGGTCTTTGTGCGCGACCCGGATCGCAATGTGATCGAGCTGCGGGCGCGACTTGGAT
>JANWHR010000131.1 GCA_025450355.1 Micropepsaceae bacterium | reverse complement strand
GCTGGCTTGCCATTGTCGGGCAGACGATTGCGCTGCTCGGGGTGCGGATCGGGCTCAATTTCGATTTTCCGCTGCTGCTGGCTGCGTCACCGATCCTGGCCAGCGCGCTGCTCAATGTCATGCTGGCAGTCGCCTACCCCTCTGCCAAGCGGCTTACTCCCGGCGAAGCGACGGCATTTCTCGCCTATGACGTCGTGCAGTTGGCCGTGCTTCTGTTCTTCACCGGCGGTCTCGAGAATCCGTTTGCGCTGCTGTTTCTTGCTCCGGTGGTGATTTCCGCCGCCACTCTCGACCTGCTCAATACCGGCTTTCTCTGCGTCCTTGCGATGGCCTCGATTTCCTTTCTGTGGCAGGCGCATTTGCCGCTGCCGTGGGCGCCGGTCAACGGGTTCCGTCTGCCTGCGCTGTACCAATTCGGTATCTGGGTCTCTCTGCTGCTTGGGATCGGCTTCACGTCGATTTACGCCTGGCGGATCGCGCATGAGGCGGCTCGCATGTCGGCGGCGCTCTCGGCCACCCAGCTTGCGCTGGCACGGGAGCGGCGGCTTGGGGCGCTGGGTGCGCTGGCGGCCGCGGCGGCGCATGAGCTGGGAACGCCGCTTGGCACAATCGCCGTGGTCGCGCACGAACTTGAGCGGGACCTCGCCACTGATCCTCATACAGACGATTTCCGGTTGCTTCGCGCCGAGGCCGAACGTTGCCGCGCCATCCACGCCCGCCTTGCCCAGCCGGAAGAGACCGTGCTCGGTCAGGCGCAAAGACTGCCCGTGGGCGCATTTCTGGACGATATCGCGACGCCCCATCGGGGGCTTGACGTGAATATCGCCATTTCGGTTCAGGGCGGGCCCATGCCCAAGATCTGGCGCGTGCCTGAAATTCAGCACGGGCTCGGTAATATCATTGAGAATGCCGCCGATTTCGCCGCGTCAGAAGTGAGGCTGGTTGCGCGCTGGGACGCCGGGCAATTGTCGGTCGAAGTCAAGGACGATGGACCCGGCTTTGCCGCCGAAATCCTTGAACAGATCGGCGAACCCTATGTCACGTCACGGAAGGCGGGAGGCGCTATGGACGAGCGTGAACTCGATCCGGCCGACGGCAAGCAGGAAGGCATGGGCCTCGGATTTTTCATCGCCAAGACGCTCATTGAATATACCGGCGGGAGCGTCACGGCGCGCAATGGCAGAGACGGCGGGGCCTGTGTTGCCGTCACCTGGCCCAGGGGCGCCATTGACGGGGACGCCCCGCCCCGGCAGGACATTCATATGTGAGGGGCGGGAATTAACGTTTGGCCCGGCGCGCGCTGCGCGCTATAGCAACCCGAAGAGCACATTTGGCGAACGAAAATGGAGCAGATTTCCCTTCCCGAAGAAAAAAGTCTTCTCATTGTGGATGACGACCGTCCATTCCGGGAAAGGCTTGCGCGCGCGATGGAAACGCGTGGCTTTCAGGTCAAAAGCGCAGAGACCGTCCGCGAAGGCGTCGCAATGGTCGATCATGCGCCGCCGGCTTTTGCCGTCGTCGTTCTGAAACTGGATGACGGGACCGGTCTGGACGTGGTCGAGAAACTGCATGAGGTCCGCACTGGGGCCCGTGTGGTTGTGCTGACCGGCTTTGGCAACATCGCGACCGCGGTTGCGGCAGTAAAATTTGGCGCGATCGATTATCTGTCGAACCCGGCGGATGCCGATGACATCATGGGCGCGCTGCTGGCGGCGCCGGGCGCCAAACCGCAGCCGCCGGAAAATCCCATGTCGGCCGACCGCGTGCGTTGGGAGCACATTCAGCGCGTGTATGAACTCTGCGGCCATAATGTCTCGGAAACGGCACGACGCCTGAACATGCACCGCCGGACGCTACAACGGATTTTGGCGAAGCGTTCGCCGCGCTGACGCCCGCGCGGCGTAGCCAAAGTAGAGCACCAAACCAACGGCCATGCAGAGTGCGTAGCCTTCCAGGATAGCCGCCGGCAGGAAGGCGAGCAGCGCGCCACAGGCTGCGATGCCGGCGATTGCGATCACCACCCCTCCAGGGGCACGGAACGGCCGCGCCAGATCGGTGCGTCGGCGCAGGAGGATCATTGCGGCACATACCAGCACGAACTCCACCAGCGTTCCGGCATTGACCAGCTGCGCAAGCGCCGTCAGGGGCGCGGTTCCGGCCAGCGCGGCCATCACGAAACCGCCCAGCACGGTCGCATTGACGGGGGTTTTGCTGCGCGGATGCAGCACGGAAAAGAATTCCGGCATCAGCCCATCTCGCGCCATGGCGAAGACCATTCGCGTCAGCGCGTAATAAATCATCAGCATCGTGGATGTCAGTCCGACGATCACGCCTGCCGCGACCAGCGCCGATCCCCAGCCATAGCCCAGCTTCAGCAGCGCGAAGGCGATGGGCGAAGACACGTTCAATGATTGATATGGCGCAATGCCGGTGAGCGCCCCCGCCACCGCGAGATACAGGATCGTACAGACTGCGAGGGAACCCAGGATTCCGAACGGCACATCGCGTTGCGGCCGGCGCGCTTCTTCCACCGCGAATGAAACCGTTTGAAATCCGCGATAGGCGAAGAACACGACGGATGCGGCGGCAAGGACACCCACGGTGCTTCCGTCCGGCTGATGGGAAAACCAGCCAAAAGGCATGAACGGCCGCCACAGTGCAGGCCGGATGTGAAAGCTGGCGACCGCGAGAAAGACGATCAGCGCCAGCAGTTTTGCCAGCACGATGAACTTGTTGAATCTTGCACTTTGCTTGACACCGGCGAGCAGCGCCAGCATGAGCAGGAGAATGATGGCGACGGCCGGGAGATTGACGACGCCTCCCGCCGCGGGGGCTTTTGTCAGCGCCGGAGGCAGGGCGATTCCGAGCGCCTCGAGCGCGTTGCTGAAGTAGCCGGACCAGCCATTGGCGACCGCCGCAAGCGCCGATCCGAAACAGAAGAGGACATTCCATCCTGCCAGCCAGGCGGGCAGTTCGCCGAACAGCGCATAGGCATAGCCGTAGGCCGCGCCGCAACCTCCGATGCTTGCCGCCAGTTCCGCATAGGCAAAGGCGACGAACGCACAGGCAATCCCTGCCGCGACAAATGACAAAATCAGTCCAGGTCCCGCCTGTGTGGCGGCCGCGATGCCTGTCAGCACGAATATCCCCGTGCCGATCATGTTGCCGATGCCGATGAAGGTCAGTTCAGCGCCCGTGAGGCACGGCATCAGCCGGCGCTGATCATCCGGCGAGGGCAACTTGCGCGCGAACGGTGTCAAAGGGCGCAGCACCGCGTCATTGGGAATCGACGAGAACGTCTTTCGTGGAGGGCACCGCCCCCGCCAGCCGCTCATCGATCTCGACCGCCTGGCGCAGCGCACGCGCCGTGCCCTTGAAACAGGTCTCCACGATATGGTGGCTGTTTTCGCCGTAAAGATTTTCGATGTGCAGACAAATGGCAGCATTTTGCGCCAGCGCCTGAAACCACTCGCGGAACAGTTCGGTATCCATTTCACCGATTTTGGGCCGCGTGAATTTCACCTTCCAGATCAGATAGGGCCGGTTTGAGATGTCAATCGCCACCCTTGTCAGCGTTTCATCCATCGGCATGAGAGAGGAGCCGAAACGGCGAATTCCGGCAAATTCTCCCAATGCGCGCCGGACCGCCTGACCGATGACAATCGCCGTATCTTCGGTGGTGTGGTGAAAATCGACATGAAGGTCGCCCTGTGCCCGGACCTTCAGGTCGATGGCGGAATGGCGGGAAAAACTTTCCAGCATGTGATCGAGAAAACCGATGCCGGTGTCGATGTCGTGAACACCCGTTCCGTCGAGATCGAGCGAAACCAGGATTTCCGTTTCGCGGGTCTTTCGTTCAACTGTCGCCGTACGCATCGCCTCTCGTAGCCTTTAAAGCGGGCTTTGGAGCTATATCTTATGGGCTCGGCTTAGTCGAACGTCCCCACTTCCGCACCGGAGTTTCCCGCGATGACCGAAACAGTGTGGCATGGCACCACGATCCTTTCCGTGCGGAAGGGTGGGCAGGTGGTCGTTGCCGGAGATGGCCAGGTGTCCATGGGCAACACAGTCATCAAGGCCAATGCGAAGAAGGTCCGCCGCATCGGCAAATTCGACGTGATCGCCGGCTTTGCGGGCGCGACGGCCGACGCGTTCGCGCTGTTCGAACGGCTGGAAGCCAAGCTGGAGACCTCTCCCGGAAATCTGGCGCGCGCCTGCGTGGAACTGGCGAAGGACTGGCGCACGGATCGTTATCTGCGCCGCCTTGAAGCGATGATGGCGGTTGCGGACCGCAACAGCTCACTGGTGATTTCCGGTACCGGAGACGTACTGGAGCCGGAAGACGGGTTGATCGGAATCGGATCGGGCGGGGCCTATGCGCTGGCCGCCGCGCGCGCGCTTTCGGGTTTCGATCTGCCTGCGGAGGACATTGCCAGGCGGGCGATGAAAATAGCCGCCGGGATTTGTGTGTTCACGAACGAAAATGTCACGCTCGAGACTCTGGTCATTTCATGAACGCCTCCTTTACCCCCCGTGAAATCGTTTCCGAACTGGACCGCTACATTGTCGGGCAGCATGACGCCAAGCGCGCGGTGGCGATTGCGCTGCGCAATCGCTGGCGGCGGCAGCAGCTTCCGGAATCGCTGCGCGAAGAAGTCCTGCCGAAGAACATTCTGATGATCGGTCCCACGGGTGTGGGGAAAACCGAAATTTCCCGGCGGCTCGCAAAGCTGGCGCAAGCGCCCTTTTTGAAGGTGGAGGCGACGAAATTCACCGAAGTCGGATATGTCGGCCGGGACGTCGAACAGATCGTCCGTGATCTTCTGGAGGTCGGGATTGGCCTGGTGCGTGCCGCCAAACGGCGCGAGGTCGAAGCCCAGGCGGAAGCCAAGGCCGAGGATCGCGTGTTGACCGCGCTGGTTGGGAACGCGGGTTCGGCGACCAAAGAATCCTTTCGCAAGAAGCTTCGCGCCGGCGAACTCAATGAAAAGGAAATCGAGATCGAACTCCGCGATACCGGGGGCATGCCATCGCTGGAAATCCCGGGAATGCCCGGTGCGCAAATCGGAATGATCAATCTCGGCGATATTTTCGGAAAGGCGCTGGGCGGCCGGACGAGGACCCGCCGCATGACGGTGGCCGCGTCGCACGAGCTGCTGATTGCGGAAGAAGCGGACAAGCTTCTCGACAATGAAACCGTGATCCGCGATGCGATCGAGGCCGTGCAGGACAATGGAATCGTGTTTCTGGACGAGATCGACAAGATCTGCGCCCGCGGGGAGGTGCGTGGAGGCGCGGATGTCTCGCGGGAAGGCGTACAACGCGATCTTCTGCCACTACTCGAGGGCACAACGGTCGCCACCAAGCATGGGCCGGTGAAGACGGATCACATTCTCTTCATCGCTTCCGGCGCTTTTCACCTCGCCAAACCGTCCGATCTCCTTCCCGAATTGCAGGGACGCCTGCCGATCCGCGTCGAATTGAAGCCGCTGACGCGGGACGATTTCAAACGCATCCTCACCGAACCGGAAGCCAGTCTGATCAAGCAATATGTTGCGCTGATGGAAACGGAAAACGTGTCGCTGTCATTCACGGCCGATGCCATCGACGCCATTGCACAGATTGCGGCGGATGTGAACGCGCGGGTGGAGAACATCGGCGCACGCCGGTTGCAGACGATCATGGAACGGGTGCTGGACGAGATCAGCTTCACGGCAACGGATCGGCCAAATGAGGGTCTGACCATCGACGGGACCTATGTGCGCGCACGCGTGGAAGACCTCGCGAAAGATCAGGACCTGTCGCGGTTTATTCTTTGACGTACTGGCCGGGATGCGGCTCGCATTCCTTGACCCCTGCGGGAAAGCCTGTAAGAACGCCACCGTCAGCGCGAGGGGTGTAAATGCAGCGTTCCAGCTATCTCTTCACGAGCGAATCCGTCAGCGAGGGCCACCCGGACAAGGTCTGCGACCGCATTTCGGATGAGGTGGTAGATGCGTATTTCCGGCTTGGCCCGAAGCATGGCTGGAATCCAAAGGATTTGCGTGTTGCCTGCGAAACGCTGGCGACGACCAACCGGGTGGTGATTGCCGGCGAGACGCGGGGGCCGGACGAGATCACCAAAGAGATTCTGATGGACACCGCGCGCTTTGCCATCCGCGACATTGGCTATGAGCAGGAAGGATTTCACTGGCAGCGCGCCAGGATCGAAGTCCTGCTTCACAAGCAGTCGGCGAATATCGCTCAGGGCGTTGACGCAAAGGACAACAAGGACGAAGGCGCCGGCGATCAGGGCATCATGTTCGGCTACGCCTGTCGTGAGACCGCGGCGCTGATGCCGGCACCGATCCAGTACAGCCACGCGATCCTGAAGCTGATGGCGTAGGCGCGGAAGACCGGAAAAGAACCCCGACTCGGACCTGACGCCAAATCGCAGATCACGGTCCTTTACGATCACGGGCAACCGGTTGAAGTGCCGCAGATCGTGGTTTCGACCCAGCATCTCGACGCCACGCTCGAATCCAACCATGTTCGCGAAATCGTCGAGCCGTTTGTGCGAAGTGCGCTTCCCGGCGGGCTGATCACGGAACGGACGGTTTGGCATGTGAATCCCACAGGCGCATTTGTCATTGGCGGACCGGATGGCGACTGCGGGCTCACCGGCCGCAAGATCATCGTCGATACCTATGGTGGGGCGGCGCCCCATGGCGGGGGTGCATTTTCGGGCAAGGATCCCACCAAGGTGGACCGCTCGGCGGCCTATGCCGCGCGCTATCTGGCAAAGAATATCGTGGCAGCCGGAATCGCCGATCGCTGCACGATCCAGATCGCCTACGCCATCGGGGTTCCGGATCCGCTGTCGCTTTATGTCGATCTCCATGACACCGGTGAGGTCAACCCCGTGAAGCTGGAAAAACTGCTTCCGGAATTGATGAGCCTCAAGCCCCGCGGGATCCGCGAACATCTTGGGCTCAACCGGCCGATTTACGCGCGCACTTCGGCTTATGGGCATTTCGGCCGGGTGCCTGATGCGGAAGGCGGCTTCACCTGGGAAAAGACCGATCTCGTTGACGAGCTCAGGCGCGCATTCTGAGCCGCCCCGCCAATACAAGCATTATGGCCGGCGCAAAGGGCCGAAACTCCGTGCGCGCCAGGCGGGATTGCTGGACACCCTGCTCCCGCGGATCAATCTGACACCGGAACCAGGTTCCGATCCCAAGCTCTATTTTGGGCCCAAAACGGTGAGGGATGTATGGCTGGAGATCGGCTTTGGCGCCGGTGAGCACCTCGCTGATCAGGCGGCGTCCAACCCCGATATCGGATTCATTGGCGTCGAGCCATACATCGCCGGAATGGCAAAACTGCTGGTGAAAATCGCGGCGCAGGACCTTGCCAATGTCCGGCTATACCAGAGCGACGCACGGGAGGTAATTGAAACCCTTCCGGAGGCCGCACTCGGCAGGGTGTTTCTGCTTTTTCCGGACCCGTGGCCCAAAAAGCGACACCACAAACGGCGGATCGTCTCGGTACGGATGATGGATGCGCTGGCACGCGTCGTGCGGCCGGGCGCGGAACTGCGCTTTGCAACCGACGATCCCGGATATCTGGTCTGGGCGCTCGAACGCTTTATCGCGCATGGCTCGTTTCGCTGGCTTGCACAGGGTCCGCCGGATTGGCGGACACGGCCGGAGGATTGGCCCGAGACCCGTTACGAAGCCAAAGCAAAGGCGTCAGGCCGGCCATGTGCCTATCTGCGCTTTGTCCGGCGGTAATTTCAAACAGCGCCAATCGCTACGGCGACGACCGCCATCCCGTTTACCACGGCGTGCAAAACGAACGGTACAAGGAGCGAACCGCTGCGGCACCTGATCCATCCGAACACGATGCCGAGGGCAAAAATCTCACCGATGAAGAACCACTCGTATTGAAGGTGACTTGCCGCCCAAACCGCGGCGGTCACGAGAATGGCCGGCCACGAGCCAATCGCCGGAGCAATCCCGCGCAGGAGAAATCCCCGGAAAACGAGTTCCTCCTGCAGCGGCGCCAGCAGCACGAAAGAGATCAGCAACAGGGGAAGCATTCCTGCGGATGCTGCGGTGGTGAACGTATCGGATATGAACGCAGGACTGTCCTTGCCCAGCCAGGTTGCGATCCCGCTGGTACCGCCCAGAACGAGGGCAAGCGCGCCGAAGCCAAGCGCCATGTCGCGCCAACCCGGCCATTTGAGCGCGAGATAGTCGGCAACGGGCACTCGGGTTTGCCGGACGATCCAGACCAGCAGAAGAACAACCGCCGGCGCAGAGAAGGCCAATGAAGCGGCGATCACCGCGCCATTGGTCGCCGCGCTCGCCAGCGAGATCGGCGCCTGGGGATGGAAATGCCGCCAAAGGCCAAGGTAGCCCAGGGCGCCGACGGTCTGGAACAACACCGCCGTGAGCGTAAGGGGAATCGTCCACACGAGCGTTTTCCAGAAACCGAACGCCTGTGGCGGGCGGTGAACATCAAGCGTGCCGGTTGTGATGCCTGTCTCCCTGATTGACAGCACTGTTACGGATTCCGTCATAAAAGCTTTGCGAAGGCGGAGCGAAAACCCTGTTCAGGTCTTGTTTTTCCGGTTGCGCCGGCGTACATAGCCGCCATTCCCGACAACAGAAAAACTGTTGTGTGGTGATCGTGAGATCGCCGCGCCGGAAGGGTTTTGGGTTTATACATTGAGCGGTCTGCCCATTCTGAACGCAATTCTTGCCCCGGCTGTCGAATCGGCCGGTTATCGCCTTGTGCGCCTGCGGGTAATGGGCGGCAAGCGCAAAACGCTTCAGGTGATGGCGGAACGTCCGGATGGCGGCATGGACGTCGAGGACTGTGCCGTGCTGTCGCGCAGACTGTCTGAAGTTCTCGAAGCCGCCGATCCGATCGCCGAACAATATGTGCTGGAAGTCTCATCGCCCGGAATCGACCGCCCACTGGTTTCGGCGGAGGACTTTGCGCGCTTTTCCGGACACGAAGCGCGGATCGAACTGGACCAGCCCATCGCCGGGCGCAGGCGGTTCAAGGGCAACATCATCGGCATGCGGAATGGAACAGTGGAGATTGAGACGGGCGGTGAAAGTGGCCCACAGCGCGTGTCGTTGCCCGTATCCGGCATCAGTGAAGCAAAACTCGTGCTGACCGACCGGCTGATTCAGGAAAGCCTTAAAGCCAGGCACGCAAGGGCTTCGCAACCATCTGCCCCGGAACAGCCGGGGCTTAACGGGAGAGAGTGATCATGGCCATGGGAGTCGCCGCGAACCGGCTGGAGCTGCTGCAGATTGCAGATGCGGTTGCGCGGGAAAAATCCATCGACAAGGCGGTTGTGATTCATGCCATGGAAGAGGCGATGCAGCGCGCCGCGAAATCGCGTTATGGCGCGGAGAACGAAATCAGGGTCGAAATCGATCCCAAAACGGGAGAGACGCATATCTCCCGCTATCTGCATGTGGTCGATGCGGTCGAGAACGACAAAATCGAGATTTCCGTGACCGACGCGCACCGGCGCAATCCCGCGGCCCAGGTCGGAGACATTATCGCGGAGACTCTTCCCCCGATCGAATTCTCGCGCATCGCGACGCAGGCCGCCAAGCAGGTGATCGTTCAGAAGGTGCGCGATGCCGAGCGCGAGCGCCAATATGAGGAATACAAGGACCGCATTGGGGAAATCGTGCATGGCACGGTCAAGCGCGTCGAGTTCGGTTCGGTGGTGGTGGACTTCGGCCGCGCCGAAGGCGTCGTGCGGCGGGACGAAATGATTCCCCGCGAAAGTTTCCGGAATGGCGTCCGCATTCGTGCCTATATTTACGATGTGCGGCGGGAATCCCGCGGACCGCAGATTTTTCTTTCGCGCACTCATCCGCAGTTCATGGCCCGCCTGTTCGCCCAGGAACTTCAATACCGCTCCGTGGCAAAAATAGATGAGAATAACGACGCGAGAGCGCACGAGACTCGTGGTCAGAAAG
>JANWHR010000130.1 GCA_025450355.1 Micropepsaceae bacterium | reverse complement strand
GACGCCCGGCATGTTCATAATTTTGTCGGGGGAGATCGCGGTCAACCTGCGCGATGCGCTCGGCCGCAGCACGCCTCTGATCAATTATGCGCCCGGCTTCTTCATGGCCGAGTTGGGCGCGCTGTCCGGCGGCCCGGCCCTGGTGGACGCGATCGCACAAACCCCCGTGGAGGCGCTCCTTATTCCCTCGGGGAGAATCCGCGATCTGATGGTCGGTGAGGCCGAACTGGGCGAACGGATCATGCGTGCGTTGATTCTGCGCCGCGTCGCGATGCTGCAGAGCGCCGCCGCCGGTCCAATTATCGTCGGAAGGGGCGACGAAGCGAATTCGCTGCGGCTGGCAAATTATCTCAGACGAAACGGCGAACCGTATCATCGAATTGATCCTGATACGGATGAGGATGCGCGTGCTTTGATGCAGCGTTTCCAGATCAGTCCGGCTGAGCTTCCCCTGGTAGTTTGCCCGAGCGGCACGCTGCTGCGCAATCCCACCGAGCACGACCTCGCGGCTTGCCTTGGACTGCTTAAGCGCGTTGACGAAGATCGTCTGTACGATGTGATGATTGCGGGCGCCGGACCCGCAGGGCTTGCGGCGGCAGTGTATGCGGCATCAGAAGGACTATCGGTGATCACGCTCGACGGCAATGCTTTTGGTGGACAGGCCGGCGCCTCGATGCGGATCGAGAATTATCTCGGGTTTCCCACGGGAATCACCGGCATGGCGCTGATGGCGCGTGCGTTCAGTCAGGCGCAGAAATTCGGGGTCGAGACCTCGATCCCGAATAAAATTGTCAAACTGGATACGGCGCAGGGCGAGTTTGCCGCCGAAGCCGGGGACCGTCAGCGCGTGCGCGCGCGTTCGGTTGTGATCGCCACCGGCGCGCGATACCGGCGGCTGAATATTTCCAATCTCGCGGAATTCGAAGGTTCGCACGTTCACTATTGGGCTTCTCCGATCGAGGGCCGGCTGGTTGCCGGTCAGGAGATCGCCCTGGCCGGCGCCGGCAATTCCGCGGGCCAGGCAGTGGTCTATCTCGCGAACCAGGCCAGGAAAGTGTGGCTGCTGATGCGCGGCCGTAATCTCGACGCGAACATGTCGCGCTACCTCATCGAACGGATTCTCGCGCTGGGCAATGTCGAAGTGATGCCGGAGACGGAGGTGATCTCGTTATCTGGTGAAGGTGGCGTGCTGAAACAGGTCCGCTGGCGAAACCGCTCTACGGGGGCGGAGACACGCCGTGATCTTGGACATCTTTTTGTGTTCATCGGCGCGGAGCCGAATACCGAATGGCTCCGGGCGTGCGACGTCGCGGTTGATGCGGACGGCTTCGTGCTGACAGACACGGCCCTTGGCCCCGGCCGGCGCCCATTCGAGACCAGTCGCCCCGGTATTTTTGCCATCGGCGATGTGCGTTCAGGCTCGGTGAAACGCGTTGCCTCCGCCGTCGGCGAAGGCGCGCAGGTCGTCGCCGCTTTGCATGAATTTCTTTCGCCGGCATCCGGCCGCCGCGGTCAGGTCAAAGAGAGGGCTTCATGAGCGACGGATGTTCGCATCTGGGACTGATCCGCGAGGTGACACCGAGTGCGCTCGGCTGTGAGGAATGTTTGAAGATTGGTTCGCCATGGGTACACTTGCGCCTGTGCCGCATCTGCGGCCATGTTGGCTGCTGTGACAGCTCGCCACATCGCCACGCGACAAGACACTTCCACGCGACCGGTCATCCCATCATCGAAGGCTACGATCCGCCTGAGGGCTGGGGTTGGTGTTACATTGATGAGATATTTTTCGACCTTTCCGGCCGCGTGACACCACACAACGGGCCGATCCCCCGCTACGTCTGAAGGAATCAGCGATGTTCGAAGAAAAGATCCGCGAAGGTTTCGATGTGTTCGTGCACGACGCAGGTGAATCCTTCGGCGCGGTGCGCAAGGTCAGCCGTGAGAGTATTGTCGTTTATGTGGAGAATACGGGTGACTTCACCATTCCGCTGAGCGCCGTCAAGGAGGTACACGACGACAAAATCGTACTTTATTGCAGTAAGCTCGACATCAATCTCCGCCGCGCCATCGGCCACGCCCATGAAGCCGAACGAACACCTTACGGCTGAGATCATTCGGCTATCCTGATGGCTTTCGCCGATCGCAATCCGGATTCGAACCGGGTGGCGGAATAGACAGTCACTCACCAATCAGGTGCATCAACACCGTCCGGTGGTGCGGCGCGTCGCGATGTTCGAAAAGGTAAACCGCCTGCCAGGTGCCGAGCACAGGCGCGCCTTCGACGACCGGAACGGACAGCGATGTCTGCGTCAGCGCCGCTCGGATATGGCTGGGCATATCGTCAGGGCCTTCGGTGGTGTGCCGGTATCCCGCCGCGCGGGGCGCCAGCCGGGCAAACGCATCTTCCAGATCCATGAGCACGTCCGGATCGGCATTTTCCTGGATCAGAAGAGATGCGGAAGTGTGCTGAATGAACAGCGTCAGCAACCCGGTTTTGATTGATGAGCCAGCCACGAATCTGCGCAAGTTACTGGTGATGTCGGTGAATTTTCGCCCGCGCGTGGCGATTGTGAACCGGTCGAGACATTGCCTCATGGCTGTCGCATGCCGGCCTTGCGCTTTTGCAGCGCGACATAAAAGGCTCCGCTGCCGCCGTGCTTTGGATGCGCTTCCCGGATGCCGATCACAAACGGCTGCAGCTCCGGGACATTCAGCCACATTGTCAGATGCGGCCGCAGCACACCTCCCTTTCCGGTAATCACCAGGACCAGGCGCTTGCCGTCCGAATGGGCGCGCATCAGGAACGAGACGAGCGAGCGATACGCGTTCTCATAGCTGTGTCCGTGGAGGTCGATCCGCGCTTCGGGCTCCATTCTGCCGCGTCTCAGACGGGCTTCGGCATGGCCTGAGATCGGCTCTACCAGATCGCCTTTTATCGTGCGCGGCAATGCGCGATGCGTGGGAAAGATGACGGATGGCTTATGATGAATACGAACAGGCGGAATGCCCGCTCGCCGCCTTTTCAGCGGCTCTACACCGCTTAAGGCTTCCCGAAAGAATGCTTCGTCTTCGGCTGAAACAGCGCCGGCACGCCGGCTCATGATACCGGGATGCCGGATTGCGGCGGCAGGCGCGCCGCAACCGCTTTGGGCAGCAAAACGGTCATCTGAGCGGAATTCTTCATCCTCCCGGCAATTGCTCCCGCCTCTGGTCCGACGCCCCAATAGACATCTCCGCGTAGCGGACCGCGAATCGCCCCGCCCGTATCTTGCGCGATCAACAATTGCCGAAACGTCCGATCGGGCTTTGCCGGATCGGGATCGGGCGCCGTGCCATCGAGCCAAACGGGAACGCCCAGCGGATGATAAAACAAATCCACCGCGAGACTTGCGCCGGGCGTTAGCGGGACCCCTTCTGCGCCATCCGCGCCAACCCCCGGTTCTCCCACCGGCTGTTCGGAGAAGAAGATATAGGACTCATCCGCGTCCATGATGTCCCGCGCCTGATCGGGATGTGAAACCAGCCAGGCTCGGATCGATTGCAGTGAAAGCTCTTCGCTGGTCAACTCGCCGCGCTCCAGCAGCACCGAACCAATCGCGGTATAGGGTTGGCCATTCTGTCCGGCATAGGCGGCGCGCACGAGGGTCCCGTCATCCAATGCGACCCGGCCTGAACCCTGGATTTGCAGGAAGAACGCATCGATCGGGTCATCGACGTAGAACAGCACCTGTGCCGGTATGCCGTCGCGTTCGATGTCCGCCCGCGCAGGATAGGGCACGTAACGCATCATGCTCATCGACATCATCATCCGTTCAAAGAACGGATCACCAGCGGCCGTGTCGCGATACACCGCGCCTTCGATTTTCACGAGGTCCGACGGCAAGCCATAGACTGGCGTCTGATAGGACCCATGCCGGGTCCGACTCCCCCGCAGCTCCGGCTCATAATATCCCGTAAAGAATCCCGGCATTCCGCCATAAGACAGGCGGACTGGCTCGAAGAATCCTTCAAAGAATTTCCGGCTTTCATCCGCGTTTGAGAGGCTGGCCGAAAATGCAGCCTGGCAACTGTCACGCCAATCGCTCACCATTCCGGCGTAACCCGTGCCGCCGAGGGAAACGTCCGCGGCTTGGTTCAGAATCGCAACACAGGAACGCCGAAAAGCGCTCAATGCCGCGCGCGGATCGCTGCTGGCCCAATCCTGAAGGGAAGAAAATTCCACACGAGCCATGCTTAACACTGGCTGTGGTGCAAGGGGTGCGGGCGAAACGGGCGGCCCGGGCACCGCCGGCGGCGGCACCGGCGCGACCGGCATTGTTGTCCCGCAGCCTGCCAGAAAAATCACTGCAGCAACGGACAGGGGTCCGAACAGAACCCGGCACCTGGGACTCAGAAAACTCACTAGGACTGCGCTGCCGTGGAAATCAGGGTCCAGTTCGGGTTGCCCGAACGGGTATCCCGCATAAACGTCCAGTACTCGACGATGTCGTGCGGCGTTTTCGCATCACCCTCAATCAGGGTGCCATTGGGATCATATCCGGCCAACATGACCTGACTGTTGAAAGCGACCGTGATTTCGGCGGCCTGAGCTTTCAGCTCGGCCGCGGTAATGCGTGCCGATGTGAGGGAGAGGAACGTGAACTCGACGCGTTCCTTTTTGGCTTCGCGGTTGCTGATCGCCTGATCAAACGTCTGATACACGTCATTGGACAACAACGGATGCAACACGTCGCGTTCGCCCCGGGCAAAGGCGGTGACGATCATCTCGTAAGCCGCTCGCGCGCCGGAAAGGAAATGCTCCGTGTCAAAATTGCGATCCAGCAGCTTGATGTCCAGCAAGGCACGCGAGAGGGCTGTCGAACCGGCGGCCGCAGTGCCGGTGGATGACCGTTCGGGAAGAGCCACCACATTGTCCTTGGCGGCGGTCTTTGGTCTTGCATCGGGCATGCGCAACTGATCGTCGCGCGAGCGTTCATGACCGGTACGACGGCCAAGCACCGAGTACAGCCGAAAAGCGATGAAGCCGGCGAGCAGCGCGAGGATGATGACTTCCAAAAATTGATTGTTCATCTGGAGCTTCGTGCCTGCCCGGCTGATTCCATGCGGCCGGAAGGGCGGCGGCCTGCCGTCACCCCCTTTTTCCTAACCTAATCCTTGCGCGTGCCGCGGTCCAGCGCGCCCTTGGCGCTTTTCACCAGGTCACGGATTTGTTCTATCCCTCGCCACTCCATGCTGCAGCAGGGTCCGCGGCAATGCGCTTGTCACGCTTGCGCGATCCGTGCTAGCGGCGGGGCCCTGATCCCTTCACGCCCTCCGAAAGAAGAACCAATGGCCGACAGCAATATTCCCAATGGCGGCGCGACCCCCGCGGCAACGCCTCCGGAAGGCGCGGAAATGCAAATGCCGAGTCTCCAGATCCTTTCGCAATACATCAAGGATCTGTCCTTTGAGAACCCCTCAATGGGCGTCAATGTTCAGCGCCCCCAGATTGAGTTCACCGTTGACCTCCAGGCGCGGCGTCTGCAGGAAAACGGCCCGTTCGAAGTTGTCCTTAAAATGCGGGTTAACGCGAAGCAGGAGGAGAAGCCGGTTTTCCTCCTCGAAATTGCCTATGGGGGGCTGTTCGTTCTCGAGCGGGTGCCGGACGAGGTTCTTCAGCCCATGCTTCTGATCGAATGCCCACGGCTGATGTTTCCGTTTGTCCGGCGCGTGGTATCGGATCTCATCAGCGACGGCGGCCTGCCGCCGCTCATGATCGAACCGATCGATTTTGCCGCGCTGTATCGCAGTCGTATGCTGCAGGCACAGCAACAGCCGGAGCAGCCTCAAACGGTCTGAATTCCGGAACTCCGGATCAAGTTCGGGCCCAATTCCAGATCACGTCGCCCAGCAGTTCTTCCGCGATAAACCGCGAATGGGCGGCAATTTCTTGACTGCTAAGCCGTTCCGGAAGCGGGTGAGGCCTGACCGGGCGTTCAACCCGGCCGGCAGAAACTTCCTGCTCGCCGCCGTCACCGGGCGCGAGCGCCAGCCGTGCCTGACGCCCGCCAATGAGTTCAAGATAGACCTGAGCCAACAGCTCGGTATCAATTCGGGCGCCATGCTTGCTGCGTCCTGACAAATCCAGATTGAATCGCCGGCAAAGATCGTTCAGCGAACATGGCGAGCCCGGAAAACGGCGGCGGGCAAGGCTGAGCGTATCGGTGCTGCGCTCCGCCGCAAACGGCGGCCGATTTGTGCGCGCCAGTTCGTGGTTCAGGAATTTCAGATCAAATTCCGCATTGTGGATCACCAGACGTGAATCGCCGATGAAATCCAGCAGGGCGCCTGCGATGTCTCCAAAAAGGGGGGCGCCTTTCAGTCTGTCTGCATCAATTCCGTGAATCGCGACCGCTTCGGGCGGAATATCACGCTCCGGATCGATCAGCGTGTGAAAAACCTTGCCCGTTGGGAGCCGGCGATCGAGCTCCAAACAGCAGATTTCCACCAGCCGATGTCCCTTTTCAACTTCAAGCCCTGTGGTCTCGGTGTCGAGGACGATTTCACGCATGAGCTGACCGCATTCGCGCGCGCCGAATCAACTCGGCGGCGACTCGCTTCACTTCGCAGAAAGCCTGCGCCACCCCGTGCCGCGTCTCAATGACAAAATCGGCTTTTGCACGTTTTTCGGCGTCCGGGATTTGTCGCGCGAGCAGCAGACGCAGCTTGTCCGGCGTCATGCCCTTGCGCGCGAGCACGCGACTCTCCTGCACTTGCGGCGGAGCGGACACGACGACCGTCGCATCTACGGCCTGTTCACTGCCGGTCTCGAACAGGAGTGGAATCTCGAGCATGACCAGCTCATCGCCACGTTCGGCAGCAACCCGAACAAAATCTTCCTGAACTTTGCGAACCAGCGGATGCACCACAGATTCCAGCACGCCGAAGGCCAATGGATCGTCTGTCAAAAGTTTGCTCAGGACCGCGCGATCGATGCGTCCATCCCTCATTGCGGCTGGAAAAACCGCTGCCACGGGAGCCACCGCAGCGCCGCCCGGTTGATACAGCTCACGCACCACGGCGTCGGCGTCCAAAACGGGAATTCCGAGTCGCGCAAACAGCTTGCCGGTCTCGGTTTTGCCCATTCCGATCGAACCCGTGAGCCCGACACAGTAGGGACGCAGCCGAGCCCCCTCAGGCACGAAGCAATTCCTTCAGAAGTTGGGCGCGGAGTTCCACCGTCACCGCCGGCCGAACTCCAAACCAGGCCTCAAACGCAGGCACAGCCTGATGCATCAACATGCCCAACCCATCCATGACCCGATGCCCGGCCTGTTCAGCCGACTTCAACAGCGCAGTGCGGACGGGATTGTAAACAATGTCCGCCACGGCGGCCGAGCGGGGCAGATGATCGATTGGAAGGTCGAGTGGCGGCTTGCCCTTCATGCCTAGACTCGTCGCGTTTACCAAAAGCCCGGCATCCGTGAAGGCTGCCGGCCAATCGCCCCAGGTCACAACCCGGCAGTCGGTATTCTCGAACCTGTGTGCGAGTTCATACGCCCGCTCGCTTGTCCGATTGACGATGCGAATCGCCCGAAATCCTGCCCGCGCAAGCGCAAGCACGATCGCACGAGCGGCCCCGCCCGCCCCGATCACCACCGCGGGACGTTCAGCGAGCGCCTGCACCCGAAAGGACTCGTTCAGACTGTCTGCGAATCCCTGCACATCGCTATTCGATCCCAGAATTCTTCCTTCGGAAAAAACCAGCAGATTCACCGCGCCTGTCGCTTTGGCATCATCGTCAAGCGTGCCGGCGATGGTTGCGGCCGGCAATTTGTGCGGCACCGTTACATTCACGCCGGCAAAGCCCATCAGTGGTAATGCCGTGATGCAGCGCTGAAAATTTTCCGGTGCAACCGGCAACGCCACATAAGTTCCGCGAATCCCGTATTCCCTGAGCCAGTAGCCATGGATGGCGGGGCTTAAAGATTGCCCAACGGGCCAACCCACCACCCCCGCAAGTTTATCGCTCATGCGGCAATCACCCCGAAGTCCCGCAGAGCGCCAAGCACCGCGATTAATGGCAATCCACGGATGCAAAAATGATCGCCCGTGACTGTTTCGAAAAGCTGTGCACCGCGGCCTTCAATCCGATAGGCGCCGACCAGACCAAGGATGTCCGGAAGTTCAGCCGCCAGATATTCGTCCAGAAATGCAGCCGAAAATCGGCGCATCTGCAAGGTTGCCAGCTCTGTCCGCCGCCACAGGGAAACCTCGCCGCGCGCAATCACCGCTGCGGAAATCAGCTGATGTTCGCGTCCCTGCAAGGCAAGCAGTGTTTCACGGGCGTCCGCCCCCGACAGCGGCTTGTTAAAAATGCGTCCCTGACACAGGAGAGCCTGATCCGCGCCAAGCACCACCGCATCGCGGGCATCTGCGCTGACCGATAGCGCCTTTGCCTGCGCCAATTCGCCGGCAATTTCGTATGGGTCCATGGTCCCGCCCGAAAGCAGCGACTTGAGCGCATCCTCGTCGATATTGGGTGCGGTCACACTGAAGGGTACTCCAGCAGACTCAAGCATCAGGCGACGGCTCGCGGACGCGGACGCCAAAATCAGTCTTGCCGTCACGACGACGCGCTTCGTTCGGCCAGCAAGTTGAGAATCGCCGCCGCCGTCTCCTCAATCGAGCGTCGCGTCACATCGATGGTTGGCCATGCATACCGTTCAAAGAGCCGTCTGGTCACGGTGAGTTCAGCCCTGACCGCATCCTCATCCACATAGTCGGACGGTTTGTCCTCTCCCATCGTCGACAGGCGATTACGCCGGATTTGCAGAAGACGATCCGGCGATAGCCAAAGCCCGACATAAAGTGGACTTTTCAAAGTAAACAGATGTTCCGGTGGACTGACTCCCGGCACGATGGGAACATTTGCCGCTTTTATGCCACGGATCGCCAGATAGATGCTCGTAGGGGTCTTCGAGCTGCGGCTTACTCCGACAAGAATGACGTCCGCATCCGCGACGTTCTGAAGGTTTTGGCCATCATCGTGCTGAATCGCATAATTCAGGGCTTCGACTCTCTCCTGATAGCGCGCATCCATATCATGCTGTGCACCCGGGCGATGTGTCTCCTCTGCCCCAAGATATTGCTTCATCGCCACGACAGCCGGGTCGAGGATGTTGACGCAAGGGAGATTAAGCTTTGCGCATTCCTGCTCCAACACGTGACGCAGCGCCGGATTGACCAATGTCGAAAAAACGATTCCAGGATTCGCCACGATATGCTGCAGCGCACGCCGCAGCTGATTTTCGCTGCGAACAAGCGAATATATGTGCTCCCGCGCAGCAGCCCCATCGAATTGGGCACTCACCGCTTTCGCGAAGACGTTAAGCGTCTCGCCGGTGGAATCCGATATCATATGCAGATGATATTCACGGACCATCGAATTTATCCCATAAAAGCCCACAAGACCGCGACAGAATTTCTTTATGGCCGTCGAGCAAGGGATAACCCGCACGATATCCCCAGCATCGGCCACAGCAGACAAACCAAAGATTCCGCATTTTTATCCCGGAATCCCAATCCCGCTGCGCAATTCTCCACAGACTAACCGTCCCAACATCATTATCATCATCTAAATAAGCAATAGTTGTTCCGACAATGAAAAGTGTGACGCCTGTGCGATCTCTGATGTCTGTCCTGGCGCATTCGGTGGTCTCGCCTCCTCCGATATGGATGATGCGTCAGGCGGGCCGCTATTTGCCCGAGTATCAGTCCGTCCGGAAGAGAGTAGGATCCTTCTGGGCGATGTGCATGACGCCGGAGATTGCAGCAGAGGTGACATTGCAGCCGGTCGAACGGTTTGACCTGGATGCTGCGATTCTGTTCTCGGATATTCTGGTTGTGCCGCATGCACTTGGGCAGCCAGTGCGGTTTGAAGAAGGGCTTGGACCTGTTTTGGGCGAGTTCAGGGGTGAAGAGACGCTTGAGCGCGATGTCGTCATTTGGGATCAGAGGTTGGCGCCGGTTTACGCTGCGTTGCGTGCAAGCCGATCCGGGCTCGATAGTGCCAAGGCTTTGATTGGATTTGCCGGAGCTCCCTGGACTCTTGCTGCCTATATGCTTGAAGGAAAGGGATCGCCGGATCAACGTGCGGCAAAACTGTTTGCGTATCGGCAGCCTGAGCAGTTCGGGCGTTTGCTACAGATGCTTGCTGATGCCGTCAGTTTTCACCTTGTGCGTCAGTTGGAACAGGGCGCCGATGCGGTTCAGATCTTCGACAGCTGGGCTGGAGGGTTGCCTGATGCTGAATTCGAACGCTGGGTGATCACGCCGACAGTGAGCGTTGTATCGTCTGTTCGGGAGCGCTGCGCAGGTGCGCGGATTATCGGATTTCCGCGGGCCGTGACCCAGACTCAGTATGAACGTTATGCATCGGCTACGGGAGTGGATTGTGTTGGCATCGATACAGCCACGTCAATTGCGTGGGCTGCAGAGCGCCTTGGAAATTACGGCGCGATTCAAGGCAATCTGGATCCAATTGCCCTGATTGCAGGTGGCAAAGCCCTGGACAGGGCGGTCGAGCGAATCATGACGGAGGCTCGTCTTGTTCCCCATATTTTCAATCTTGGGCATGGCGTCTTGCCGGAGACTCCGCCGGAGAACGTGGCCCGCGTGGTCGCGAGGGTCAGAGGCACAGCGTGAAGATCGCAGTGGTCCTGTTCAACTTGGGCGGTCCCGACTCACTCGCTGCCGTTGAGCCTTTTCTCGTAAATCTCTTCAGCGATCCGGCAATCATCAGTTTGCCGGGATTGCTGAGAAAGCCATTGGCAAAGCTGATTGCAGCCCGGCGCGCGCCGGTGGCCCGGAAGATCTACGCGGAATTGGGCGGCAGATCGCCCATTGTACAGGAAACCGAGCAGCAGGCCGAAGCTCTCGAAGTCGAACTTTCCTCAAGGGGGTACCTGGCCGAGTGTTTCATTGCGATGCGCTGCTGGCATCCGTTCACGCAGGAGGCAATGAATTCGGTTCGGCACTATGGCCCGGACCGGGTGATCCTTCTGCCGCTTTACCCGCAATATTCGACGACGACCAGCCGTTCCTCTTTGTCGGCGTGGTCGAACGAGGCGGCACGGCAGAGACTGACCGCGCCGGCGCAGGAAATATGCTGCTTTCCGTTCCAGAAAGGATTTGTTGCCGCGCTGGCTGATAATCTGGAGAAAGGCTTCGAACGGGTGAAGAAGGAGGTTGACTACCGCGTTCTGTTTTCAGCGCATGGTTTACCAAAGCGGACGGTCCGGCGGGGCGATCCCTATCAATGGCAGGTTGAACAAACGGTCCAGGCGGTGATACGGCAGTTTGATGGCCGGTTGACGGACTGGCGGATTTGCTATCAGAGCAGGGTTGGTCCACTGGATTGGATTGGCCCGGCCACGAATACCGAGATAGAAACGGCGGGACGGGAGGGCAAAGGCGTCATCATTCTGCCGGTTGCCTTTGTTTCAGAACATTCGGAAACGCTGGTCGAACTGGATGTGGAATATCGCAAGCTTGGCACCACGAGCGGGGTGAAAGATTATATACGGCTGCCCACGGTAAGGACACATCCGGCATTTATCCGCGGCCTTGCGGATCTGGTTGAAGCAGCCCTTGTTTCTCCGCGACCCATTACCTGTGCGCCGGGAAGAATTTGTCCGCAGGGGAATATTTGCGAGCAGGCAGAAGCATGACGTTCCAGGCGCTCAATCCGTTCTATCTCTGGATCAAGGCTTTCCACATCATTGCGGTGATTGCCTGGATGGCGGGTATGCTGTACTTGCCGCGCTTGTTCTTTTACCACTGCGAGACATCGCCGGGCAGCCTGGATTCGGAGCGCTTCAAACGCATGGAAAAGCGGCTCCTGCGGATTATCATCAATCCCGCGATGGCCGCGGTGTGGCTTCTGGGCCTGACTTTGGCCCTCACACCCGCGAGCGGTGGCCCGCAGCAGGGTTGGCTGATGGCAAAGGTGACCCTGGTTCTGATCATGTCCGGACTGCATGGCATGTTCGCGCGCTGGCGGCGGAAGTTTGCCCGTGATGAAAACCGGCACAGCAAGCGCTTTTACGCTGCATGGAACGAGATCCCGGCCTTGCTGCTGATCGCGATCGTGATCCTCGCGGTTGTCAAACCTTTTTGAACAGCGCGAGGACGCCGTGGCGGGGGATTTGCAAGTGGGCCAATTCCCGGTACTATGGCCGGGTTCTCCGATTGGCGCCCTCACGGATAGCCGGAATTCCGGCAAAGGGCGCGACCTCCCAACGTAAATGGCAAAATCGGTCATTCATTCCCGGGATTTCCAGCCCTTCATTCCAATTCGCCCCAACCCATCTCAGGTGTGTGTCCAATGACAATTCAGTCTGGCCTCCAATCCATGAAGCTTCGGGATTTGAAGACGAAAAAACCCAATGAGCTTCTGGAATTCGCGGAGGAGCTGGAGATCGAGAATGCCTCGTCCATGCGGAAGCAGGACATGATGTTCGCGATTCTCAAGGAGCTCGCCGAACGCAGCGTCGAGATCAATGGCGATGGCGTTCTCGAAATTCTGCAGGACGGATTCGGTTTTTTGCGGAGTCCGGAATCGAATTACCTGGCGGGTCCCGACGACATTTATGTTTCGCCATCCCAGATTCGCCGGTTCGGCCTGCGCACCGGGGACACGGTCGAAGGCCCGATCCGCAGCCCAAAGGATGGCGAGCGCTATTTTGCCTTACTGAAAGTTTCCACAATCAATTTCGAGGATCCGGAAGCCGGCAAGCATAAGGTCCACTTTGACAACCTCACACCCCTCTATCCCACCAAGCGGTTCGTCATGGAGCTTGACGATCCGGCCATCAAAGACAAAACCGGCCGGGTAATCGACATCGTGGCACCGCTGGGCATGGGCCAGCGCGCATTGATCACGGCGCAACCGCGCACCGGTAAAACGGTGATCTTGCAGAACATCGCCAAGGCGCTCGCCGGCAATCACCCGGACTGTTACCTCATAGTTCTTCTGATCGATGAGCGTCCCGAAGAAGTCACCGACATGCAGCGCTCGGTAAAGGGCGAGGTGATTTCTTCGACCTTCGATGAGCCGGCATCCCGGCACGTCCAGGTCGCCGAGATGGTGATCGAGAAGGCCAAGCGGCTTGTCGAGCACAAGCGCGATGTCATCATCCTTCTGGATTCGATTACGCGCCTCGGGCGAGCCTACAACACGGTGGTTCCCTCATCGGGAAAAGTGTTGACCGGTGGCGTTGATGCCAATGCGTTACAGCGGCCCAAGCGGTTTTTCGGCGCAGCACGCAATATCGAGGAGGGCGGTTCGCTGACCATCATCGCGACCGCGCTCATCGATACCGGGTCGCGAATGGATGAAGTCATTTTTGAAGAATTCAAGGGTACCGGCAATTCGGAAATCATTCTGGATCGCAAAGTCGCGGACAAACGCGTATTTCCGGCGATCGACATTCTGCGCTCGGGCACGCGCAAGGACGAGTTGCTGGTGGACAAGGGCACATTGGCCAAAATGTACGTGCTTCGGCGCATTCTCGCGCCGATGGGGACAATCGACGCGATCGAATTTCTGCTCGACAAGTTGCGTCAGACCAAGAGCAACGACGACTTTTTTGAAAGCATGAACACCTGATACGGCTTAGGCCAGCTTCAGGCCGCAGTGCTTTGCGCAATGACGCGAGTCGGGGTCACGTGAGCGGTTCGGCTGAACGCGCCGCCGTTACTGCGTTCGGCCGGCATCCAGGCGGCCGGTAAGCGCGATTCGCCAGCCGGAGACGAAGAAATATCCGGCCATGACCCCGCCGATCACGAGATCAGGGATGTTTGAATGCGTCCCGTACACGGCGGCGGCGGCGGCAATGACTGCGATATTGCCGACGCAATCAGTCCGGCTGATGCGCCATAACGGGGCAATGCCGGTGAGAAGCTTGCGCTGGCCCAGCACGATCGCGCCCACCGCGAGATCGGCGGTGAGTGCAATGGCGCCGATGATGGCCATTGCCAGCGGATGAGGAAGGCTGCCGACAAAAAGCCGCCGCACCGCAATCAGGCAAACCAGCGCGCCGAGCACCGCCATTACCAGGCCCTGCAATTGTACGGTCCATCTCTGCCGCGTAATGGTTCCGGCCGCTATCCAGAGAGCAAAACCAGCCGTCAGGGAATGCTGAACGAATGACAGGGCATCCGCAGCCATGGCGGTCGAACCAAAGGGCACGGCCATGGTGCTTTCGACGAAGCCCATCATCCCCGTAATCAGGGCGATCAGCGCAAGGGCGGTTCGTTCATTCTGCAGCATGCCTCGCCGTGGTCCCCGGTACCTTTGTTTAACGATACAGCGAATGGCGCCGCAAAAGGTTCACTATGGAAGCAGGACCGTGGCGCCGGTTGTCGCCCGTGAATGTAACGCCTCATGGGCGCGCCGGGCATCCACCAGCCGGAAACGCTGGTTTACCGAGACCTTCACCGCACCGGACGCGATCACCTGAAACAGATCGTCAGCCGTTTCCTTTAGCTCCTGCGCATTTCGCGCGTAGTGCGCGAGAGTGGGGCGCGTGAGGTACAGGGATCCTTTCTGGCTCAGAAGCAGGGGTTCAAACGGAGGTACCGCCCCCGAAGAATTGCCGAAGTACACCAGCAACCCACGCACGGCGAGACAATCGAGCGATCCCATGAAGGTATCTTTGCCAATCGAGTCATAGACGACGGGTACGCCCGCACTGCCCGTAATCTCCCGCACGCGCTTTACCCAATCGTCCTTGCGAGTGTTCAGGACGTGGGTACAGCCATGATCCTTTGCGAGCGAAACCTTGTCATCAGAGCCAACCGTTCCGATGACGACAGCTCCGAGATGTTTTGCCCATTGAGAGGCAAGCAGTCCCACGCCGCCCGCGGCCGAATGAAACAGGATCGTTTCTCCGGACTGGACCTTATACGTTGCCTTCAGCAGATAGCGTGCGGTGAGCCCTTTCAGCAGCACAGCAGCGGCCGTTTCATCGGAAATGGCACGCGGAAGTTTGACCGCCGTCCAGGCGGGGATATTTGCCGCATCCGCATAGGCGCCACGCACCATGCAATAGGCGATGCGATCACCAGGTGCGACGTTGTGCACGTCAGCGCCAACCGCCTGAACCACGCCCGCCGCTTCGGAACCGATGATCGCCGGAAGCGGTAGCGGATAAAGTCCCGCCCGGTGATAGGTGTCGATGAAATTGACGCCGATGGCCGTGTGCCGCACCTGGACCTGATCCGGCGCGGGCGGCGGCAGATCGACATCCTCATAGATCAGGACTTCGGGGCCGCCGGGCTTGTGGATGCGAATAGCCTTCACGGGAACTTATCCGAGATGCTGCCGGAAAAACGCGTCGGTTCGGGAATTCGCGAGATCGGCGCAGGCCTTGTCGTAGTGCTGGCCCCCCTCGCGCGCGAAGGCGTGGTCCATTTCGGGATAGACGTGAAGGGTCACGAGGGGATTTCCTTTCAGCCCTTCCAAAATCTGCTTCTGGGCTTCGGGCGGACAGTATTGGTCTTTGGCTGCAATATGAAGCATCAGAGGTTTGCGGATTTTACCGGCTTCATTCAGGCGATTTTGGATATTCACGCCGTAGTAGCCGACGGATGCATCCGTATCCGTGCGGGTCGACGCCAGAAATGACAGCTGGCCGCCGAGACAATAGCCAACCGTGCCAACCTTCGCCGTACAACCTTTCACCTCGCGCAAATGCCGCAACGAAGCCTGAACATCCGTGACACCCTTATCGACGTCAAAGCGCTGCATCAGAGCGAAAGCCTTGCCCCAGTCTTCCTGGGTTTTGTCGCTCAATTTAACGCCGGGCTCGAGCCGCCAGAACAGATCGGGCGCGAGCGCGAAGCGGCCGCGTGCCGCGTGTTGGTCGCAGATCGCGCGCACGACATCGTTCACGCCGAAGATTTCCTGGATCACGATCACGCCGGGCCCCTGACCCGAAGCGGGACTCGCGAGGTACGCGCCAAAGGCGCCGTCGCTACCCCGAACGCTGATGTCTTTGCCGGCCACGAGTGGTTCTCCCATTCAGAATTGTTTCTTCACCATAGCGACTCCGGTTGCTTCCGGCCATCACCGCACCGAACAAATCAGGCGCGCCCCGCCGATTTCGCCATCGGCGAATTCTCCGGAAGCTTCAACACCTGAGACAGGATCGCCGGATTGGTAACCGGCGGGGAACACGACATTCCTCCGCAAATATAGGCGGCCGGCTGCCCGTCCTGCATTGTTTTGCCCGCTGCGGGGTGGCCCGCGGGAAGCTCCTGTCCAGGCGGAACGATCATCAGCAGGCGATTTGGCACACTGCGACCCAGGACAGCCTTGACCAAATTTTGCGTTCGCAAATCGGCGGGCGGCCCACAAACGATGATTTCCAGGCAAGAGGTGCAGAATTCGAAGCTGTTCAAATACGTCCCCATCTGGAGATAGTGACTGCTGACATCACCCGCAAAAGCCTGAATGAGCGTGTTGGCCCGTTCGGCGTGATGCTGGTCAACCGTGGCATAAAACAGACGCGCGTGAACGGCGATCATCACACCGTTGGCAGACGGTGTCGGCGTGTCGAATGCGGTGCGCAAGCGGACCTGATCGGGGACGTCGGGATTTTTCGAATAGACGTATCCCCCCTGGATCACATCCCAGAGCTCGCGATCCATTGTCGCGGTCCACATTGTCGCGCGCTCGAGATATTGGCGCTCCGCAGTGGCTTCCCACAATGCGAGCGCGGCGCGGGTCATGAAGGCGTAATCATCCGCAAAGGCCTGGTCCTGGCGCTGTCCCGCGCGGTAGCTGTGAAACAGCCGGTCGCCATCGGACAGTTTCTGGCAAATGAAGTCGAACGCGCGCCGCGCGGCATCCACCCAGTCGCGACATTCGAATGCCGCGCCGGCATTGGCCAGCGCCGAGATCCTCAACCCGGCCCAGTCCGCCAGCACCTTCTCATCGCGGCCGGGCCGGACGCGCTGTTCGCGCGCTGCGCGCAGGATCTCCTTCTGTCGGGTGAATGCCGCTTCTACGGCTTCGGTCCAGCCCGGCAGATTCAT